>NZ_CAWUDM010000053.1:0-42099 GCF_963920855.1 Nostoc sp. CCY0012
CTGGCTTCACCAATGAACCAAGTAGCATAAGCCCATTCTGCATTGCGGGGTTTCAGTTGCAGACTACTTTCATCATTTACATTTAAGAAAACTTCATCGGTAGTATCTGTTGGGGGTGTATCAAGGACGCGCACTCTTGGGGAACGGGTAATTGTCACCCAGCGATCATCTGGTGTGACATATCCGACTTCGGCAATATAATCGCGTCCGCTTTGAGGAATTGCCACATAGATTTCTACTGCACCAGGTTCCAATTCGTAATGCTGGATAAATACTGGTGTTTGATTACTCAAATCCAACTCTGTGACATCATATAACCGCAATGCTAATTGAGAAATGCCACGCGTTTGTAATGATTGTTGGCAAGTTTCGCTAATATGCCAAGTTGCATATGCCCACTCGGCATTTCGGGGTTGGAGGGTAATATTCCTTTCGCCATCTACCTCTAGTAGCGGTTCATCCACCACACCTGTTGCCAAATCTTCTGTTTCCTCTGGCATTTCCAGAGGTTCCGCCTCATCGGCTACTCCATTCAATTTATCTTCAGGAATATCTGAGAATGTAGGTAGTGAATTATTGTTCTCATTTATAGGCGGTGTTACTTCGGGAATTATTTCCTGAGCATCACCTGTAGGCGGTTGTACTTCGGGAATTATTTCCTGATCATCATCTGTAGGCGGTTGGACTTCGGGAATTATTTCCTGAGAATCACTAAATTGTGTTGTATCATTACCATTTTCCATTTGTGATCCAACGCTACCCCCTGCTGTGACACCTCCAGCTACAGCCGTAATTTCATTAGTTTCATTCACAACTGACTGGTCTTGTTCTGGTGTCAAGTTACCAGCAACTTCGATATTCGGCTCCTCCGCAGGAACAGGGGCATCTGGCTGAGGAGGAACTTTAGGCACATCTGACATTTGGGGATAAGAAGTATTTACTACAGCCGCTGGTGCTTCTATATCCCAGGGAGACTCGCTTAAATCATAAGAATCTATTTCAGTATAATTACTTGAATTTATATTTTCGCTAATTACTTTATTGTCTGTACTTGTCTCAGTAACAGCAGAGGCGATCGCCGATCCGGTTCCTGCGCCGTTGTGGGATATTGTCTCTCCTATGGGTTGATTCCCTGGCAAAGACACAATGGTATTATCAGTTACTATTGGGGCTTGGTTTTCCGGTAGTGCTTCTGGCTGATTGCTAGCCTCAGTTGTCCACAGACGTGATCGGAAAATCCATGCTAGTAATCCGGCGATGACAGCAGTCGGCAACAGTAACCACCATAGTGGTATTTGTTCTGTCGGAATGGGAGTAGTTTCCGCAGGCTGTTGAGCAACAGGTTCCTCAACTGGTATAGGATCGGCTAAGAATAATGCTTGTGATTCACCTTTAGCGATCGCTTCGGCTTCAGCCGTTCTCCCTTCTGCTATGGCCGTTTGTCCTGGTGCTGCTAGGGTAAAACCAAGAAAACTGGCTACCTGTGGAGTAGGATTTTCTCTGTAAGCGTAAACTAAAGGCTGCGAAAAAAGATACTTGGGGTCATCGGGCAAAGTGTTATTTAAGGGAATGACTCGCACATTTGGCATTTGTAACACATGATTAGCCATTGCATAGCTAATGCCGTCATTTCCCAGTTGGGCGACGATTTCTGCGGTATTATCTTCGTCTATTTGGGTAGCATTAGCACCTGTAGCAAAACGAGCAACCTTGAAATCTGGATAAGTACGAAACGTATTGCGGGTATCACTTGTTGCGGGACGGTCAATAAACCGAATCGGGGCCGCAGGTGCGCCTAGTTGCGACCAATCTGTAATCCTCCCTCGGAAAATCCTAGCGAATTGCGTATCAGTTAAGCTACCCTGAAAAGGATTCTCTGCACCCACAATAATGGCCACCTTTTCACGGTGAATCACCACTTGTTCTAGACCTTGGGCTTGTTCTTGTGGAGTCAAGCCACGGGCCATGGCCACTATATCAACTGAGCCATCTAACAAACCTTGGAGGGCAGTATCAGTGCCATTAGCAGCAACCTCTACATTTGTGCCAGAAAACTGATTTTCAAAACCTCGTCTTAAACTTTGGTTGATTGCAGCCAAGTTCATGGAACCATCAATCCGCACCGTAGTCCCTTCTGCTACTGTTTCTGGTAGTGAAAAAGCGGGAGAGTTAGTGGCAGATTGTGCCAGCACGGGTGTAGACACAAACAGCGGTGCTGCCATAGGAGTAGTAGCTAAGGCCAGCAATAATGCCAGACTGACTATCGCACTATCTTTTCTTTCTTTTTGCCACATAATGCTCTTTATATCTTTATATCTAGGTACAGAAAGCTGGATGCTCTGAGACTTTATCTTTTGGTATAGCAGGAGACGCGCTAATTATACATCTGGTGTTAACTTTCTTCTAATTTTCTCTTGAAGAAGATTGTAAGGTAGCAAAAACACAGTAAAATTACCGTATTGAGGCAGAAAAAAGTTATAAAAGTTAATTATTTATTACGGGATTACCGCTAGTATAACTTTCGCGTAGTGTGTACGCAGCGCATACCGCAACTCGTTTCTCAATTAGCACCGTTAAGATAGCAGTGGCAATCTGGTTTATCAATCAATGACTCGACAAGGGCATTCAGGGTAGTAGCAGCTAGCAAGCCACCACCTAAAGTTCCTTCAACAGTGATGTAGGGGATATGTTGTTGCATAAGTCTGCGTTTGGCTGCGGGTGCATGACTAAAGCCAATGGGTAAGCCAATAATTAAGGCGGGTTGGATTTTTTGCTGTTGAATTGCGACACAGATTTCTAGTAACACTGAGGGAGCGTAACCAACTACTAATATGGAATCTTTGGTAATTTTCTGCACTGTTTCTTGCCATTGCTGATGTTGCCAAAATTCCTTTTCGGCTTCTGTGGCGGTGGTGATATGGGGGTTGTTAATTAAGGTGGTAACTTGGCAGCCTAAATGAGCTAATCTGGTTTGATCTAAGGCAGTGGCCACAGTGGGGATATCTACAAAAATATCACAGCCTGATTTCAAGGCATAACGACTAGCGGCGATCGCACTTTGACTCAACTTCACAAAAGACACTAAACTAACATCACCACAAGCTAAAACTAACTGGGCAATCAGGTGTTGTTCGATTTCCGAACGGTGAGATAAGTCTGGGAGTATGCGTTGCAGCGATTCTTGAAAAGATTCTGCATGATTATGAACTTCTGCATCCAAGCCACTCCAAAGTTGATCTAGTTCCCCTAACCCCACTTGGGTTTCTACTTCTAGTAATTTGAGTTGGGAAAGTACCTCGGCTTGGACAATTTGACAATGGCGATCGCGTCCTAGTAAGTTTTCTAAGGCTGATGCTGTTTGCCGCAGTTGGGATATTTGCTGCATCACCGCCCGATATTGCTGCTGGAGTTGTCCCATCAGATTTACGGTGGTGTCTGTTTCTGGTTCCACGTCTAAAATGTGGCGAATATGGTTGAGTTGGAACCCTTGGTTTTTCAGGGCGACGATACGCTGCAAACGAATGACATCTTTATCTGTGTACAGGCGGTAGTTACTAGGCGATCGCACTGGTTGTGGTAGTAGTCCTAATTCATGGTAATGTCTCACCATGCGCGGTGTTAAACTACCACCTACGGCATCAGTTAGTTCTTTAATTGTTAAGCAACCAGTATTCATGAGTGCTTCTCTATTTTAGACTTTATCTACCCAATATAGATAATATCGTTCATCATTGACCCAAGCTTTCTCAAAATTTTTGATCGGCGCAATATTTAATTCTTGCTGGCTTGCATTCAGTGGTTTATTTAAAATTAGCAAAATTTTGTTTTCATCTGGTTGATTTGTTAACAGAGAATTAATCTGTCTTAATATTTCCGCCTGTTCTACCTCTTGACGACCTGATTTAAAGAGTGTGAAGCTTCCCATTTTTTGCAGTTCTGGATAATACAGTTTGCGATCAAGATAACCCGATAATGCAGCCATGTTGGCATCTCTGCTAGCAACAATAAACTCATTGTCTAACTGAGCTTTTTGAATGTAATTAGCTGTTTCCCGACTAGCTGAAAATGGTATAAATAAATCTTTAATAAAAACAGAAATTCCACCGAAAAAATGTACATAAAGAATGATCATAAAAGCAATATGATGCCATCTTTCACCCAATTTGATTGTTTTTGGTTTGATGGAAAATTTATTGATTAAAAACGCAGAATCTTGATAATAACTCCCCAGCCATAAACCTGCTATGAGAATTAAATACAAATGCCCAAAATGTCGAGGCATTCCGGCAAATCTCAAGTATGTAAATGCCAGAATTACAGAATTACCTATAATATAGAAAAATAAGGCGAAAGGCTTTTTAGATAACTTGATGACAGTTAAAGCTGCAATAAATAAAGCAATAAAACCACAGACAATTAAGTCTAACCATCTTTTGTGTGTAGGAATTATTAAAAAATAACTACCAAATAATCTTCCTATACTTCTGAATAAATTACGCAAATCTAATTGATTCACCCAACCACTATTTAAGCCACCATGAAGATAACTATCTGCTGGTGGAGTAATAATATAAGCGGATAAAATAAAAGAGAATATGATAATTCCTGCACTTAAAAATAAATCATATTTCTGGCTTTGATTCAGATATTGATTGCGGTGTTCAATATCAAAACAAAATTCTACTAGTAAGGTTAATGCCAAACAAAATGCTACCAATAAGGCATAAGCACTACTATTAGCCAGTAAACCCAATAAAATTGCTAAGTAAATATAAGTTTTTTTTCTGGATGAAAAAACTGCACAAAACCCCCAAATAAACAACATACTAAAAGCATAATTGCGAGAAATTAAAAGATATTCATAAAACGGAAAAAAACCAAAAGAAAATAGAAATTTTTGCTGATAATTAAATGGGCTATATAAGCAAAAAAGAGTAACTGAGCTAATGGCGATCGCTAAGTGAAAAATTTGCATAATCACGGGATTATCGGCAATTCTTCTCAGCAATGCCAGACAAAAATACCACAGCAGAGGATGTCCTTCATATTTAATATTGGCAATCAAATCTCCAAAAGATTCACTATCTCTAACAATCAACCAAGGATTGAGTTCGTCTCGCCACATATCATGACTGAGAATACCTATTAAACCAAGTATAGAGAAAGCAATTATAATTAACCAAGAAACATTTAAAGATGACCTATTAATAGAATTAACTATTTTTTTGACTAGCATCATAAATTCAAAGTTTTTTAGTAATTAAAAGGATTATAGACTTGATGATGAAATAGGTTATAATATCCTAACAGTTGTTTGGTGCAAGCGGTATATTTTTGTATATAATCGAAAGTACTAATTATTTCATTACTTGGTGGTCGATGGTCAATCTTACTTCCTACTATTTTTTTGTACCAAAATTATATTCCGGACGCGTCTAACAGTCCCAATTGAATTAGAGTGGCAGCACCTAAAAAAGATGAACTATATGGGTAAATATTTGATGATGAGTTAGACCTTGCTTACGCCGTAAAGGTTGGGTAGAACGTAGTGAAACCCAACCTAAGCCTAAATTGATAAAAGCATTGAAAAATCAGGGTTTTAGATTTTTCTAAGCGCGATAGTGATTAAAGCGGGTTAGTAACTATTTAGTCAAACATTTTGACAAGACGATATCCTTTAGTATAAAGAGGAACTGGAGCTTTGATATTTTGTCTTGCCTTAGCTTGTTCCATCGTTTCATCAAATACAATTATGGTATCTTGACCTACCTTAAGCCAATTTTCGTAGGGTACGCTCATATCTTCTTCCACACCACCTATCCTAGGTGAAACCATTGCACGATAAGCTTCATTGAATTTTCTACGAAAGCGGAAATCTACTGATATTCTCAAACCTTCGGCTTTCCGTCTCACTGTTTGATGTAATCCACGAGCATCGTTAAAATACATCGTACCATGTTGTAGTTGTGCGTCTGTATATGACACAACCATAGGCACATCTCGACCTTCGTCAAAGTCTGACATCACCCGCATTGTCTGTAATTCCATTTCTCTAGGCATTTCACCCGCTTCAATGGTGATATTATCAATATCGCCAAATAAAGGTAAAACTACCACAGTTGCATCAGCGTGAACACCAGCCCACACATCGCTATGACACTTGGAACTAGCAAAGGGTAGACTCATTTTTTCGGCAGTAGTTTGGCCATAAACCATGCGGAGATTGACTGGTAAATCCACTGCATCAATTAAGTCATTTGCACCTAGTTGATAGAAAGCATCAGCTACACTCTTTTGAAACAGATTAAAGGCGAGAGCGTGTTCTCGTTTGGGCATTAAAAGACCAGTACCGGTGTAGTTGGGCAGAGTATTTCTGGCTTTCAGTAGTTGCTCAATCATTTCTGCTTCTGAGAGAATGATGGGACTATTGAGGCAAGCACAAATGTAACCAGCCGCAGCAACTCGGATGTGCTGGAATAATTCTGGTCTTAAAGTGTGTTCAAATAGCAACCTGTATTGCCGTCTTGTAGCAATTCTATCCGCAAGTTCATCAAAGAGGCGATCGCCTAGTTGAGAAAATGCGATCGCCTGTTCATACCCTAACTGAGCGCCTTGTGGTAATTCTGCTAATAGTTCCTGCATCATTGTCTTCTCTGAATTTTTTATAAAGTAGGCACATCACCCAATAACGGTGAATTCGTTTGTTGAGTAACATGAAAGCGGTTATTAAAAATTAGCAATTTTCCAACCATTTCTACTTCGTAAAAAATACTGCTTTTCAATTTTATATATCTTGTCGAAAAGTTTTTTAAATTGTATTTTTGATAAAATGCAGATAAATTGAAAAATAAAATAAAGTAAGTATTTATATTTTTTAAGCAAAACTTTGTAAACTTAAGCCCTATTTATTGTCTTTTTCTTGAAGAAAATAACAAGCTGGCATTAATCAGGTGGATACAATTGAGTAAAACTGTATATCTTGACGCTGCAATAATGCAGAAATTCAAAATCGGTAAAATCAACAATTGAAACACACATAAGGGGGTGTTAAAAAGTAAATAAGCAAAGGGTGCTTTTTTAGCAAACTTATTTCATTTTACCTAAACCAACCAAATATAAATAACTTGTTAAGAAAATGTCAATACTAAATGAGCAACTTTCAACGAAAAACTTATACAATCGCACAGCATCAGAATGGATTAGGGAAGAACCAATTTCTCTTTCAGACTTTACCGCGCGACCTTTTGTATTAAAACTGTGCGAACCTGTTGCTGATTTGAAAGTACTCGACTTGGGTTGTGGTGAAGGCTACTGTAGTCGAGAATTAAGCAAACGTGGGGCTGTACAGGTAAATGGATTAGACCTATCTCAAGGCATGATAGCCGCCGCGAGATCGCAAGAAATAGCAGAACCTTTAAATATTAATTATGAAGTAGGATGTGCTACCAATCTTCAACAATTTAATTCTGGTGAATTTGATTTAGTTGTGGCAGTCTTTTTGTTTAATTATTTGACAATTTCTCAAACCCAGGAATGTATGGCAGAAGTAGCACGTGTGCTGCGTCCTGGTGGTCGATTTGTATTCAGTATTCCTCACCCATCCTTTCCATATATGCGGGAAGCTGCATATCCATTTTATTTTCAAGTTGAAAATAAAGGCTATTTTAGCCAGCGAGATCAACAGTTTCCTGGTCGTATTTGGAAAAGAGATGGTTCTTCACTGAATGTGCAATTAATTCACAAAACTCTTGAGGATTATTTTCAAGCAATGAAGGGTGCTGGCTTCAATACGATGCCTGTTTTACAGGAATTACGTGTTACTCCAGAACATATTGCACTAGATGAATCATTTTTCAGTCCATTACTTGATCTACCTCTCCATTTAGCCATACAAGTAACACGATGACACAGACGACTTCTCTAATAAAAAATTCTTTCCAGGAAATCGCCGCTAATCATCCTTTGTGGAACCACGACTTTCTACATCGTTGTCGGACTGGAGATTTACTTCTACCAGATATACAGATTCTCGCTGTGCAGATGTACAAATTCTCTAAAGAATTTAATCGTATCTTAGCTGGTATTTTGTCTTGCTGTCCTGATGAAACTACTCAGTTAGTAATTTTGGAGAATCTCTTTGATGAAATGGGACAGGGAAATATTCATCAGTCCCATCCAGAGTTGTTTCGTCGATTTACCCGCGCTCTGGGTATTGACGACGATACTTTGGCAGCTTTACCCACTGCGCCAGAAACTCTGGCTTTAATTGAGACTTATTTGAAGATACCCCGTCAATATGGGTACATACCTGCATTAGCTGCTGTCTGTTATGCCTCTGAAGGGATTGTTAGCTCACTGTACACCCAACTATATCAAGGGATTGTGGATGCGGCTCCTTTGCCCAAAGAATCCCTCATCTTTTTTGAATTACATATTGATGTAGATGATAGTCATGCGGCAAAGTTAGCAGCCGTGATTGAACCCCGCATTAACCTGATTGACGAATTCGAGCAGATACAGTTAGCTATTACTGAAGCAATGGATGCCAGGACGGAATTTTTTAACGGTATTCAGCGTCAAATCTTTCATTATGGCTTTTCTCAGGATTCATGGCTCCTGTTTAAGTAAGTCTACAGGAGACTGAATCTAGATTTTGTGGTTGAAAATTTCCAACTAGGGCAGAAAGGGTTGATAGTTTGCCTCGTGCAGCTATTGCCCTGAATACAAACTTTTCATGATTGATGCTGACATACTCAAAGCATAGTTTTACATAAATCTAGATAGTATAAATACGGATGTCATTCTCTTGTTTTTGAGAATTAAAATACTAGTAGTTATTCTGATGGTTTTCTATTTTTTTCAGTTGTATATGTCAAAAAAATTCAGGTTTGACTTGAGAAACCCTGACTTTGACAACAATTGTTGGACAGTATGAATAAATTGAAAACTAACTTTTCCTAGCACACTTGGGTATAGTTCGAGGAGTTCTTTATGTATGGATTGGTAAACAAAGCGATTCACGATATGGTATGCAGTCGCTTTGGTGTAGAGATTTGGCAAGAAATTAAGCAGAAAGCTGAGGTAGATGCGGACGTTTTCCTCAGTATGGAGGGCTATCCTGATGATATTACCCACAGACTGGTAAAAGCTGCTAGTGTTGTGTTGAATTTATCCCCTTCAGCAATTATGCAAGCCTTTGGAGAATTTTGGGTGCAATACACATCCGAGGAAGGCTATGGCGAAATGATGGATATGAGTGGAGATACATTACGAGAGTTCCTCGAAAATCTAGATAATCTTCATGCTCGTGTAGGAGTAAGTTTTCCCCAACTTCAACCCCCATCATTTGAGTGCAGTGACGTAGAAGAAGATACTCTCAGCTTACACTATCGCTCTGATAGAGAGGGACTGGCTCCAATGGTGCTTGGTTTAGTGAAGGGATTAGGAACGAGATTTGATACAGAGGTGGAAATTACCCACACTCAGATTCGAGATGATGGTGCTGAACACGATGAATTTTTAGTGAAATATAAACCAAACTGAGTGCTAAGAGGATGTCTTAAAAGTATTCTTGTTAGTAGCAAAACGTTTTTGTTCGCGTAGCGTGCCGTAGGCAATCCCCCTAAATCCCCCTGAAAAATGGGGGATATGCGAGTGCTTAGAATCACGTACAACCACTTTTCAGGTACCCTGTAAGTCCATGATTCCTCCTCACCTTTGTCTTTCGCCAGACTTATTTGCGAAGGCCTTTCCATTTCACTTTGTATTTAACCGAAATCAAGAAATCTTACAAGCAGGTCATGTTTTAGTGCGAATTGGTTCTACATCCTTAGTCGGTAGCCAGATAGAGCAGCATTTCCATATTAATCGCCCTAATATTACTGTTGATTTTGATACTATTAACAAAAAGTCAAATTCGATTTTTATTTTGGAGTTTATTCATAATGGAATGTATCTTAAGGGACAGATGATTTATCAAGCAGAGCAAGAAGTCATTTTTTTTCTGGGTTCTCCTTGGATTACAGAAACGGCTAGTCTTGCTCCTCTGGGAATTAAATTGAAAGATTTTGCTATTCATGATCCAATTACTGATTTTCTTTTTTTATTACAAGCTAAAAATACTGCCTTAACTGATACAAAGAAACTAACTTTAGAACTAACTCAACAACGAGCAGAACTTCAAAAAACACTGAAGACCAAGGAAGATTTAACTAAAATTGCTCAAAGACAAGCTCAAACATTAGAAAAATCTTTTAGAGAATTACAACAAACTCAATCACAATTAATCCAAGCTGAAAAAATGTCGAGTTTGGGACAATTAGTTGCAGGAGTAGCTCATGAAATCAATAACCCAATTAACTTTATATACGGTAATTTGAATTACATTGATGATTATACTAAAGACTTGCTAAAGCTGATAAGACTTTATCAAAAATTTTATAAAAATACTGTTCCTGAAATTCAAGATTATATGCAATCTATTGAATTAGATTTTTTATTAGAAGATTTACCTAAAATAATTCATTCCATGCAAATAGGAACAGAGAGAATTGCGGAAATTGTGATTTCTTTGCGAAATTTTTCTCGTCTAGATGAAGCAGACAAAAAAAGAGTTGACATTCATCAAGGACTAGATAGTACTTTGTTGATTTTACAGCATCGACTGAAGGAAAAATCTGATTATTCAAGAATTGAAATAGTAAAAAAATATGGCAATATACCTTTAATAGATTGCTATCCTGGCAAACTCAATCAGGTGTTTATGAATATTATTAGTAATGCTATTGATGCTTTAGATAGTTATAATTGTCAGCGATCTATTGCAGATATTCAAGCTGAACCTAGTAGAATTACAATTACGACGGAAGTTTCGGAAAGTCCCTGTATTATGATCCGCATTAGTGATAATGGTTTGGGAATACCAGATGCCGTTAAACAGCGCATTTTTGATCCTTTCTTCACAACTAAGCCTGTGGGTAAAGGCACAGGATTGGGTTTATCAATTAGCTATCAAATTATAGTAGAAAAACACAAAGGAAAATTGAGTTGTGTATCAGAGTCTGGAAAGGGAACTGAGTTTTGCATTGAAATTCCTATATCGATGAATAGCCAATTAATTGATTACGTTATGTCGGTGCATAAGCAGTAAACCAAAAAGTGTTTCCAAAAGCTCTAACCACTATGGATATGGCAGATATCACCAACAAATGAGTAGAGGGAAGCAAGTATTATACAATACTCATTACATAAAAAATAGTTATCATATTTTATATAATTTCAAAATATCAAATGATCAACTTAGTGTACATTAGAGGAATTACCTTACATATATCTAAGTCAAGCTAAAGCTGGTACTCATTCATTTTATGCATACTCAACTTTATATGTAATTACAAAAAAAATGACAATTTTACTTTCGACGAACTAATCATAATTAATCATCATCTATACTATGTCTGTTAGTTAGAGAATTGTGTATTAAAAGGCATAGAAAAATATAAGTATTTTAGCGATCACTTTTTGGAGAAAAACTTTTTGGTTTACTGATTAAGCCTTTGTACTTAGATTTTGATGTTGATTGTATTTTAACTGTGGGAATACTAAGCCTATTCGTTGAGGAAGTTGAATTTGTGATTCAACTTCCTATGAAAAAGCCAGTTTATCCAGCAGTATTACAAATGAACCGATTGACAAATAAGCATAATACCCCAAAAGTTAAAGCTTTCCCATTACAGTTTGTACTGATTGTTCCTTTTTTATTACAAATTTTTGGCACAGTAACTTTGGTTGGTTACCTATCTTTCAAAAATGGACAGAAAGCTGTAAACAACCTAGCTGCACAATTAATGGAGCGAACCCGCACTAAGGTAGCTTTGCACCTGGATTCTTTTTTGTCTATTCCTCACAAAATTAACCAGCTAAATGCTGAGGCGATCGCAATGGGATTATTAGATGTGAGCGATCGCCAAACCATGAGCAAGTATTTCTGGAAACAAATGCAGGTGTATGATTTGTCTTACATCGGCTTTGGATTGACTACTGGTGAAGGAGGAGGAGCCGCTCGCTATGATGGCAAAACTCTGACAATTGATGATTGGAGTACTCAGTCGCCGAATAATGGTCACACTTACGCTACCGACAACCAAGGTAATCGTACTCATGTAACTGATATTTATGATTGGAATAACTTCCAAGAAAACTGGTATACACAACCAATGAAAGCAGGAAAAGCTATCTGGTCAAGAATTTATACTTGGAATTCTGCTAATACTCCCTATATTACTGCTTCTGCTGGTCGTCCTATTTATGACACCCAAAATCGTTTACTGGGAATGGTTGGCGCAGATATTCATCTCTTAAAGTTGAGCGAGTTTTTACAGCGTTTAGATATAAGTTCTACTGGTAAAATTTTCATTTTAGAGCGTAATGGACTGCTAATTGCTAACTCTGGAACTGAAAAACCTTTTGTTGTCGTCAAGGATGAAATTCAGAGGTTACACGCTACAGATAGCCCTGATGCGGCTATTCAAGGTATTGCCAAAAATATTCAGCATACTTTTAATGATTTCCAGTCAATTACCGAACCGCAAAAACTACAACTACATTGGCAAGGAGAAACTCATTATGTAAATATCCTTCCTTGGCGTGACCAGTATGGACTTGATTGGTTGGTGGTAATCACTCTACCAGAACAAGTTTTCATGTCCCAAATCAATGCTAATACCCAGATGACAATTTTGTTGTGTTTAGGAGCATTAGCGATCGCCAGTATTATGGGTTACTTTACCACCCGTCGCATTGCTCGCCTAATTTTGCGAATTAACCAAGCTAGTCAAGCAATGGCATCTGGTAATTTAGACCAAACAGTAGAGTTAACTAAAATTTGGGAACTCAACACACTTGCTCTTTCTTTTAATTATATGGCAGAGCAATTGCGCGAATCTTTTGCCGCATTAGAAAGCAGTAAGACAGAATTAGAAGACAGAGTAGAAGAACGCACGACTGAACTCAAAAAAGCCTTTGGCGAGTTGCAGCGTAGCCAAGCACAAGTAATTCAAAGTGAAAAAATGTCTAGCCTGGGTCAATTAGTTGCAGGTATAGCTCACGAAATTAATAATCCTGTCAACTTTATCCACGGCAATATTACTCATCTGAGCGCATATACACAAGATTTACTGCGGATGATTCAACTTTATCAAGAACGCCATCCTAGTAATGACTTAGAAATTCAAGAACTGGCAGCAGAAATTGATTTAGATTTTTTAATTGAAGACTTACAAAAAATGCTAACTTCCATGAAAATGGGGACAGATCGCATTCGTAATATTGTGCTATCATTGCGTAATTTTTCCCGCATGGATGAAGCAGAATTTAAAGCAGTTGATATTCATGAAGGAATTGAAAGTACACTGCTGATTTTGCAACATCGTCTGAAAGGAAAACCAGAATTTCCGGCAATTCAAGTAATACGTGATTATGATAATTTGCCAGAAGTGGAATGCTATCCTGGGCAACTTAATCAAGTATTTATGAATATTTTGGTCAATGCAATGGATGCTTTAGAGGAAGCAAATTCTCAAGAAAAACATTCCAATCTGATTACTATTCGTACTTCTATGATCAATAATTCCCAATGGGTAGAAATAGCGATCGCAGATAATGGAACGGGTATGCCAGACAAGGTGAAAAACCATATTTTCGATCCTTTCTTTACAACCAAACCTATAGGTAAGGGTACGGGGATGGGTATGGCAATTAGTTATCAAATTATTACCGAAAAACACGGTGGCAAGTTGGAGTGTGTTTCGATTTTGGGTAAAGGGACAGAGTTTGTGATTCAAGTGCCTATTAAACAGCAGGTTGCAGAATGATTTTAAACGCAGAGATAAGATCGCCTGAAAGTATGTTGTAGGCGATCGCATTATCCTATTTGATATAAGTGCCTTATTTAACCCGTCAAACTCGCGTTAAACAAGAATGTTTCCACCAGATAGTATCCGTTCAATACTACTGACTGATAAGACATTCGCACTAGCACTATTCATAATCTGGAACCAGCCATCAACATCAGGTGTGCCAATGGTGTAGGTGCCACTACCAAGAACCGGCAGGATTAGCGTATCGAAGCCTTTACCACCATCCAACTTGGCAGTCCCAAATCCCACATCAAAGATGTCGTTTCCATTCCCTGCATTGATGAAGATATTGGCAATAGCTCCATCCTGATTGGCACTTTCAATGGGATTGTCTTGAGCGTCTAAACCGGTAATGATTCTTGCTTTGAAATAATCGTTACCTGCTCCACCATCAATACCAACAAACTCTACCCCATTACCTTCTATACCTACAGTAGTGCCGTAGCCACTAATCTCGTCTCTGCCGTTACCTGCGTCAACGCGGCCCGTATTGTAGATACCGACTCCAAGTCCATCTGCGGCAGAATTACCTAAACCACCAACACCAATTCCCTTGATGACATCATTTCCATTGCCACCGTTGATGTCGGAACTGTTAGAAATACCTATACCATCACCACCAGGGACTTCATCGCTTCTACCGTTACCTCCTTTGCCAATACCAAGAATTAAATCGTCTCCATTTCCAGCACTAATAATGCCCGCGTTAGAGATGCCAATGCCTTGGCCACCCATGTCAGAGATATGTCTTTCCACATAGGTACTTCCTTCACCGCCTGTTCCCATGCCGATAATATGGTCTTTTCCTGCATCCCCATTGATTTGGCCTGTATTAGAGATGCCGATGCCATCTCCTCCCATACCATAGATGCTAAGATTGCCATCACCTATGCCGATGATAGAATCATTTCCTGCACCGCCATTGATAGTGCCACTATTTGAGATCCCAATGGCATCTCCTCCAGCGCCTTCTCCTATACCTATGCCTTTGATCTCGTCATTGCCTGCATCTGCGTTAATCTTGCCTTGATTGAAGATACCGATACCGTCGTCACCTCTACCTATACCAAGGATAGAATCATTTCCTGACCCAGCATTGATGATGCCTGCGATACTGTTGAAGATGCCTGTTCCTTCCGTTGAGTTCCGGTAGATACCGGCGCCCTGACCTGTGCTGATGATGGTATCATTTCCCGAACCAGTATTGATGGTGCCGCTATTAGAGATACCAGTTCCGCCTGAATAATCACCATAACCTTCACCGTTAATACTGTCATTTCCCGAATCAGTATTGATAGTGCCAATATTGGAGATCCCAATTCCGGCTGCATAATTACCCCAACCTTTACCATTAATACTGTCATTTCCTGAACCAGCATTGATGATGCCAATATTGGAGATACCAATTCCCTGTGAATACAAACCCTCACCCTCACCATTAATACTGTCATTTCCCGAACCAGTATTGATGATGCCTCTATTGGAGATCCCAATTACATCTGCATAATTATCATAATTACCATAACCTTTCCCATTGAGGGTATCGTTTTTTGAACCAGTATTGATGATGACATTGGTTGCAACTTCAATGCCGATATTCATGTCCAATTCTTCAATTAATTCATCTTGATTATATTTTTTGAGGTTCTGAGAAGCGCCTTTCTGGTTACGCATAGAAATTCATCCTTATATTTTAGTGGTGTTCATTACTGAACGGCTTTTAAATAAAAACAAAGCGAGAAAAAATAGGGAAGTTAATCACAAATGGGCAAAAAATTCCTTTGTTCCATCAATAAGTTCGCCAAAATAACTCAATACATGAGTAGTGAGCTTAAAGAATTAGCCTTTTACCAAAATGTAGGGGTTTAAGTCCCCGGCTTCTATCAAGCCGCAAGTGTTGTGGCAGGGTCTAAATCCACGTTACAACACGTAATTGCGTACAGCCTAGCGGTATCCGTAGGCTCTATTGCGTTAGCGTAGCTCCTCTGAAAGAGGCATTGCGAATTGGTTTAAAAGTTTCTGCGGTTAGGTGTTAGACGCGCCTATATAAAGCTATCAATATACCCAACCGAATTTTAAACTTCATACTAACAGTATAGTAAGATTACGGTGGTAATTTTGTTTAAGTGTATATAAAGTTTTTAACAAGATTTTTACTGTTTTCTTATTGGTAGCGTAATGACAAGAAAGCTAAAATCTAAAATTGTTTGACATTGACATTGATGTCAAGGTTTAACCTGAGAAGGTCTGTGTTGATGTGATTCTCATGCTATACCCTCAGCGTTTTACCCAATTTACTCAAGAACATGCGGATACTGTAGCGGCTGCGCTATGTGGAATACTGTTGTTTTTGGGATGGTTAGCTTTACATATTGGTTGGTTGGGATGGGCGTTGTTGCTATTACCTGCGGCTTATGTGATTGGTGGTTATGAAAGCGCCCGTGAGGGTTTGACTACTCTAATTAAGGAAAAAGAATTAGATGTAGATTTACTGATGATTGTGGCGGCCCTTGGTGCGGCTAGTCTGGGTTTATGGCGTCGGGAATATTATCTTTTGATTGATGGGGCAATTTTAATTCTCATCTTTGCCATTAGTGGAGCATTAGAAGGTTATGCCATGCGGCGGACTGAACGCAGTATCCGCAGTTTAATGAGTTTAACGCCAGATACGGCTAGGGTTTTATTTCAGGGTCAAGAAGAAATGCTACCCATTACTCAGCTAAAAATAGGGGATGAAATTGTTGTCAAACCTGGAGAGTTAATTCCTACTGATGGTCTGATTATCTCTGGTTACAGCACTCTCAACCAGGCCGCAATTACAGGTGAGTCTTTACCCATAGAGAAAACCATCGGTGATGAGGTGTTTGCTGGGACACTTAACGGTTATGGGGCGTTGAAACTAGAAGTACACAAACCAGCATCCAGCAGTTTGATTCAGCGCGTGATTCGCTTGGTGGAACAAGCCCAAACAGAAGCACCGCCTTCTCAACAGTTTATTGAGCGATTTGAACGCATATATGCACGGGTAATTGTCATAGCCGGGGTATTGCTAGTATTTTTGCCGCCTTTAATTTGGGGTTGGAGTTGGGAAGTGACGATTTATCGCGCCCTGACTTTTTTGGTGGTGGCTTCTCCTTGTGCATTGATGGCGGCTATTATGCCTACACTGTTGTCGGGAATTGCCAATGGTGCCAAACAAGGGATTTTATTTAAAAATGGGGCGCAGTTAGAAAAGATTGGTAAAGTCAGAGCGATCGCCTTTGATAAAACTGGGACTTTAACTACAGGAAAGGTACAAGTTGATCAAGTGATCGCTGGTAGTGGATATTCGCAATCTGAGGTATTAAAGGTAGCTGCTGCTCTAGAATCTTATTCAGAACATCCCATTGGTAAAGCCATTGTCCAAGCAGCTGGTGAAGACTGGGTAGGTGGGGTTGATGTGCAAGCCATCCCCGGCCAGGGAATCCAGGGGATAGTCGATCATCAAAAGGTGATTGTGGGGAATACAGCTTTTGTCCAGCAATATGTTTCTCAGTTCCCAGAAACCCTGCAAGCTGTGGCAATGTCTTTGGCAGCAGAGGGAAAAACCGTTGTTTGGGTAGCACAAGAACAGACACAGGAACAAGGAAAATTTGCTGTAATGGGTGCGATCGCCATTGCCGATTTACTCAGACCAGAAGCAGTAGCAATGATTACCCGGTTGCGAAAGTTGGGAGTTGAACAAATTGTGATGATTACTGGAGATAACCAGCGTACGGCTGACAGTGTAGCGCAAACAGTGGGCATTGATCGAGTGTATGCAGAACTGTTACCTGAAGATAAGCTAGATGTGATTCGTAAGCTTCAGCAAGAGTATCAAACCGTAGCAATGGTGGGGGACGGAATTAATGATGCGCCAGCCTTAGCTCAGGCTTCTGTAGGCATAGCTATGGGTGTGTCAGGTAGCGATGTCGCCTTAGAAACAGCGGATATAGTATTGATGGCAGATAAATTAGAAAAACTCGGTGCAGCCATAGAATTAGGCAGGCGATCGCAACGCATAGTCAAGCAAAATATAGTTATCGCTCTCAGTTTTATTGCTTTGCTATTAGTTGGTAACTTTTTAGGGAATATCAACCTACCCATTGGTGTAATTGGTCACGAAGGTTCCACGGTCTTAGTGACCCTCAGTGGTTTAAGATTACTCAGAAATTAGCCCCAAATGCTTTGAGCAGCAATCCAAAAACTTAACCCAAAATGGGGTCTGAATTAAGTTCCCACTGATGCTTAAGCAATTCTTGGTAAGTCGTTTCCTGAATCATCATCTGCTTATAGAGCATCAGCAAAAACTCTTGAGCTTGTTCACGTGACATCTGCTGCACTTGGTCAGAAAACGTTCTAAGACTAAATTGTTGTTCTAAAGATAATGACATGGGTTGATTCATTGTCTGTTAAGTCGCCCAACTGGGCGAAAACTAAAAGGTTAAAGCAATTCTCAAGTTTGCAGGAACTCTCCAGATGCTAAATCTGAGATTTTTCGTTTCCAGATACCTGGCATCTGCTTGGGGTTCTCATAACGTTTATCCTAAGTTCCTGAAGAAGGTTGCCCAAAGGGTTCCTGAGACTCCTATAGCAATTAAAACGTTAGTGAAAAACTTACCTAGTTCTGTTTCTTGTCCTAGGCTGTTGTCCTGTTGACCCGCTGTGAAAAATAATGACCAAGCTTGGTTAGCATTAATCGTCTCAAAGTTATTAAAATCAGGGCGAAAAACAACGGGGCCAATTAAATCTTTTTTAGGGAAATCAAAATCAGTTTTCATGGGTTTAGGTTTATTTGCATTTGCTTATGTAATTAAATATTATCTTATGTAAATAAATGTTGCAATATATTTACAAAGTGCAAATGGCGGTAAACCGTACTCAGCAGGCTAGGAAGTTTCTGAGGATAAACCGCTAAAACCCAGAGAATCTTTGCTAAATTTTTACATTTATTTTCATTGATATGAACCACAATCATGTATGGTTAATCCCCAAACACATGAACTCTTCCCTGTAGGAGAGATTGGTGTGAGGAAAATTAATTGCAGAAAAATCAGGTAATTTTATACTCAGGAGACATTACATGGGATTGAGTGATCATCTGTTAAACCCCAACAAAAAAGCTATGGTTGTAGACGATTGCTGTAACATGATTGACCAGCAATTAGCTGCCAAATCAGGCATTAGCGGCATAGCCTTGAAAACCGCCTTCGCAGCCCTCAAGGGAGTGAAACCAGGGTACATTCCCTATGTTGTCGAGCAGCTACTACCCCAGTTCTTGACAGCCCTTGATCCTCTGTGGAGTGAGGGTGTAGAAAAGGGTGATCCAGCCGCTCATCTCATCACCAGTCGCTCTGACACAGCCGATGCACTACTCGGTGTTACCGATGCCAGAGTCCAGTACACAAAACGCCAAATCGTTAAAGGAACATACGACAAGTTTAGAGGTACAGCCAAAAAACACGTAGAGGAAGCAGTACCCGATTTGGCGAAAATAGTAGATAAATATACTAAAGTCTAATCAAGATATAACCCTCTCAGGGTGGGATGAACCATCAGTGAAGAGAGATGAGGGAGCAGGGGGAGCAAATTCCATACAAACCAGCATTCCTAGTGTCCCCAATCTTCCTTTTTGTTCACCCGCCCAATTTTAGGACAACGTGTTATCCCACTCTCGTAGCATAGAGATGATGAAAACTGTGTGATTGCTTGTCTTGTCCCTTATACAACCGCTAATGCCCAAAAATTAGGTATCAAAAGACTATAGTTCATTTGCCGGATTTACAGAGGCGATCGCCCAATATTTGACTTGTGCTAGCAGTGAAAAAACCCAACATGGATCAGTGTGTTGGGTTACTCTAAAAGAAGGCTAGCCTATACGATTTCAAATCAACCTATGTCTGATATTTCTTCCAAAGCTAGGAGTTTTGTTACTTCCCGCTTTGAAAACAACTAACGACACTGGCGATATTTAATGTGATAAATCAAACCACGGTGAGCGAGGTCAAAAGAGTCAACAGTCGCCATCCCTGAACCACTGGCGGTCATTGCAGCATTTACACGCATATTCACACTGTCGCCACAACGTGACCAGACATCAGCTAAAGTCACTAATTTATCTCGAACGTTGTAATCAGTTTCACCTTTCAATGTCCTAGAAAAAACAGGGCCACGCTGACCAGCAAAAAAGTACTCGGCTCTTAGTCTCCCAGTGGTGCGGGGAGCAACATAACCCCGATAATCAGCGTCGTAGAGGGAAATTTGAAAACCTTGAGGTACTTGAATTGGTATGCTTAAGTTACAGCTTTTACGGCTTTCTTCTGTCTTATTTCCTAGAGCTATAAACTGATCAAATAGAATACTTAGTTCTTGTCCATCGGGACTAACGCTCACGCTAGCAGATCCACCAGGACAACCGTTACCACCATATTCTGCGCCTAAAATTTCAACTTTATTAGCAAAAGCGGGGCCGACAGACGCAGCAGTTATCAGTGTAGCTGATGCCAGAACAACCTTTAAAAAGTTGATCGATGTTTTCTTAAAGTTTGGATTATTCATTACTCACCTTTTTGAGAAATTTGAATAGTATTAGCTCCAAACTTCATGAGAAGAATTTCGGAAATTAAATCTTTAAGTTTTATATAGCAATCCGCAATCAATCATGAGTCAATTTTAGTATAAAATAAAACGAATTTAGCTGCTAGTACTTAACAGTAACAGTTTTATTTAGTACAGTTTTGAATCCCCTGTTAAATAAAACCTTCTGCCATCTACCGTCGTAATTCTGCCTTTTTCAACAGCTAGGGCTAGAAGAACTAGCCCTGTATTTACTTAGCAATTCGCATTCTCAGAGAAAGCGATATCAGCCTGCTGACTGGAGATTAATCTTGACGACTTTATTCTTTTCTTCTTCAGCTTTAGGCAGTGTCAAAGTCAAAATACCGTCTTTATATTCTGCGGTAACGTTGGTATTTTGAATGCGAGTAGACAAAGGAATTACACGTTGAAACTTGCCATAACTAAATTCGCTTTTAATCACCCCTTTGTCTTCAGATTTATGTTCGGATTTACGTTCACCGCTAACATAAACAGCTTTTTCTGTCACCTGTACATCTAGCTCTTTAGAATCAATTCCTGGTAGTTCTAACTTTAAGTGAATTGCTTCTTCGGTTTCTTGTAACTCCGCAGCAGGAAATCTGTTTAAACTTCTTTCAACCAATGTGGAAGGTAGCATTTCTTCATCAAACAAGTTATTGATTTGACGTTGCAGGGTGTTAAGTTCTTGCCAAGGATTCCAACGTACTACTGCCATATGTACACCTCTTCGTAATCAATATTTATGACTGACAAACTTGAGTTTTATGCTTCTATCCTAGGCAAAAACAAAATTAGTGTAAATTCGGCTTTTATCACTTCTTAATGATGATTACCGAACCTAAATATATATCAAAAAAAGTACGGCAAACCCCACTTAATGTAGTTCGGTAAACCGACTAATGCAGTTATTTGACAACAACCGGCCACATAGCGTGTAACCTATACCGCCAAGTGCGCTCATAAAATAAATTTATTGCTATTTTTCTTGGAATGTCCAAACACCTTCATCCCAATCGAAATCTGTCGGAGGTGATTGTAACCAATGTTGACAACGTAAAAGATGCAACATTGCTGCTTTATCTTGATTATCCACAGCTAAAACTTTGGCAAACTCAGCCCTAGCATAAGTGAAATTACGACCAAGATAATGTTCACGCCCTTTGTGATAATGTTCAATTACTTGTAATTTTTCGCTACTAACAGGATCAGAACGCAAACCGACTAATTCGTAAATGGCTACTGGTTCGTTTCTGCCTTTAACCCGAATGTAATCTAGTTCTCTAGCCCAAATATGTTCTTGGCAAGGTTTAAAAGTATTATCACTGAGAATAATATCGCAACCATATTGTTTACTCACACTTTCTAAGCGTGAACCCAGGTTAACACCGTCACCAATGGCGGTAAATTCCATGCGTTTACTTGAGCCAATATTACCACTGATGACAGTATCAGAATTGATGCCAATACCAATCTTAATTCTCGGCTTACTAGCGGCGTAGCGACGTTGATTAAATTCGTGCAAACGATGGCGCATTTCTACTGATGTTTGTACTGCCATCCAAGCGTGGTCTTCTAAAGGTAGGGGGGAACCAAACACAGCCATGATGGCATCACCGATGTATTTATCTAGAGTGCCTTTATGTTTAAAGACGGCTTCTACCATCGATTCAAAATATTCATTGAGCATACTTACCACTTCTTCTGCTTCCAGATTTTCTGTCAAAGTGGTGTAACCGCGAATATCAGAAAATAAAATCGAAACTTCTTTGCGATCGCCTCCTAGTTTAGCATCATCTAATTTCAATAATTCTTCGGCTAATTCCTGGGTCATGTAGCGATACATGGTACTTTTGAGGCGCTTTTCATCGCTGATATCTTCCATCACCACCAGCGCCCCCCGGACTTGTTGTTGGTCGCTAGCATCCGCAATGGTGTTAATCGATAAATTAATACTATGTTGTTCTGTACCAGTATTTACTAGGGTACGATCAGGATAATATTGCTGACAATGCTTGATATTATCGGCTTGTAAGGCATCGTGACACCACTTACTAAAGTCACCCTCTTTAATTGCGATCGCCTCAGTAATTAATTTACCTTCTAAACGCTCTTCTGCTTCTAACCCTAACAAACGTTTAGCACTTTCATTAGCCGCAATAATTGACCCAGCTTTATCTGTGGAAATCACACCGTTAGAAAGACTCCGCAAAATATCCCGTTGCATTTGTTCTTGTTGCTTGACTGTGGCAAACAACTGAGCATTTTGTAAAGCCACCCCGGCTTGAATATTAAAAGCTTCCATAAATTCTTCATCGTTGCGGTCGAAACTCGCTTGGAAGCATTCAGGGGCTTTGGGCCAAGTAGCTGGATTATAGGCGGAAAAATCCCCGGATTTCTTTTTATTTACCAATTGAGTCACCCCAATCAATTGCTGATCAGCGTTGAAAACTGGCATACATAGTAAACTACAAGTACGATAGCCATTTTGCTGGTCAATTTGTTTGGCTGTATCCGAGTCTGGATGATCATACAAGTCAAAGGGAATATTGAGCTTTTCCCCAGATGCAGCGACTATACCTGCAAAGCCCTTACCTATAGGTACTCGTAACTCCCTCTTAGACCCATCATCTTGAGTAATTTTAGTCCATAATTCATGGCGATCGCGGTCTATCAGCCAAAGGGTACTGCGGTCAGCATTCATTAGTTCCTTGGCTTCATCCATTACCCGCTTCAAGGTATCTTCTAAATCAAGGCTGCTTTGACTTAAAGACTTAATTGCCTTCATCAACGCCGCTACAGCCCTTTGTTTTTGAGTCGCCATATAAAACGAACGCGACGACTCTAAAATCAGTCGAATTGAAGGCGCAAATTCTTGAAATAATTGTTCATCAGCCGTAGTAAAGCCTCTAGTATCGATGCG
Source organism: Nostoc sp. CCY0012 (assembly GCF_963920855.1). Taxonomy (NCBI): domain Bacteria; kingdom Bacillati; phylum Cyanobacteriota; class Cyanophyceae; order Nostocales; family Nostocaceae; genus Nostoc; species Nostoc sp. CCY0012. The sequence goes on from NZ_CAWUDM010000053.1 coordinate 23,452, forward strand.
TTCACCAAGAGGGACTTCTAGATGATTGAGCGACTTTAATTTATTCAATAATTGTACTACTGCCACTAACTTTCCTTGTTCATTTAATAGTGGCAAAGCTAGCATTGTATAGGTGCGGTAACCTGTGCGTTTTTCTTGTTCTTGAGCAAATATCGAACGCGGGTCTTGATAGAAATCAAAAGGAATATTCACGACTCTTTTAAAAGTTGCCACCTCACCAGCAATACCTTTATCGGCTGGGATGCGAATTTCTAAATGTTCTCCTTCTCCTGCTGCTAAAATAGACCAAAGTTGTTGTTTTTCTTCATCTAATAAAAAGATAGTTGTCCTATCTGCACCGAGTAATTCTCCTGTTTTGAAAGTGATAGAATGCAACATTTCTTGGAGAATTGTTTCAAACCCTTGAGAATCTAACATTGACAGGGTTTGATTCACAATTTGTAGTTTTTGCTCTACGTCGGTAACAACTTGTTTAAAAGTATCTTGAGTTAGGGGAGCAAGAAACGTAGAAAAAGTTGCCTTTTTTTTATCAAGAGTACCCACAGAATCTGACGTGGGTTGCAAGTAGTGATTGTCTTGGTTGTTAACACCAATCATTAAACCAGCAGTCTCACCAAAACTACGTTTATCCACTGACATAAATAATTTTTTTGGATATAAAGTTAGATTTTTAGAAATAATCAACATTGTCAAATCAAACAGGAATTACCCATTTAACTGACAATACTCGTAGAGGTACTGAATATAGAGTTCCCCAAAATCCAACTCAATTAACACTTGTAAAATTAAAATAAAACAGGACTTACATAACCAACCACGTATTTTCGTCATTGCGACCGTAGGGAAGCAATCTCAAAGCCTTGATTTTTGTATGAAAAATTCACCTTGACAAACACAGACATTCTTTTCTTGACTGAGAGGTGGGACAAGTTTTGTGTATCAAAAGAGGGGAAATTTTTATTTGCAGCAACTCCAGTTATATAATAAGGACATTGCAACAACTTTTGCCTCCGGTGATTTTTGGCAGTGCCATGAATAACTTTGGTGTGTGCCAGAACATATATATCTTAGGCTAGGGGACAGAAGTAAGGAGTCGCGCAAAAATAACTTGAACACTTTTAATTGGAAAGTAAGGCTCACAGCCTACTCCAGATTAAATTTGTACAACTTATTTTTACATGATGCCTAAGAGGTAAAATTCATGAATCAGAAAGAATCTTCTCACCAAAACGAAGCCCAAAACTCAGAAGGTGAAGCATCAAAGTTAAGTCCTGAAGTGCGAGACATGATCAAACACCCTCCAAAAATGGATGATGTCATCCGAGAACAATCACCAGCAGAACGCAGAGGAAACCCCGCTTTAGTACCAGAAATGCTGGAACAACCAATCGATGAAACTATTAACAACGATTAGCTTAAACAGCAAGAGGACTTTAACTTACCGCGATAGCGGAAGTGATGAGATGAATTGCTCGTAAGGCTTCTGGTGAGCGCCCGCTGAACCGTTGACTACAGTCTCCCGACCAATGCGACACTACTATGTACGCAAAGCATCACTGTAGGTAGTTCACTAGCAGCATTGTTAATAACGATAGAATAGCTTGAGTATCCTGCCGCCAACTTTGTCGCCTTATGCTACCAGTCATTTATGCTGATGAGTTCCTCGATCACAAGACTGGAAGGTACCACCCAGAGAACCCAGAACGCTTGACAGCTATCGTCAAGGCCCTCAAAGCAGCAGACTTTGCAGAAAAAATTGTTTGGCGATCGCCTACTCCAGTTGCAGAAAAGCAATCGCTCATGCCTATGCTGGTAAAAGCGCATACTCAAGCGTACATTAACAAAGTCCAGGAAATTGCCGTCACTGGTGGTGGTTATTTAGATGGTGATACTGCCATTTCTCCTCGCAGTTATGATGTGGCATTATTAGCAGTGAGTGCTTGGCTGGATGGAGTTGATACCGTGATCGCCACAGCAAATCCCGCCTTTGTGCTAGCGCGTCCACCAGGACATCATGCTGAACGTGATGCGGGGATGGGTTTTTGCTTATTTTCTAATGCGGCGATCGCTGCTTTATATGCTCTAGAACAACCTGATATTAACCGCGTCGCTATTCTCGATTGGGATGTGCATCACGGCAATGGTACCCAGGCGATCGTCGAAACTCATCCCCACATTGCCTACTGTTCTCTACATCAGTACCCTTGCTATCCCGGTACTGGCAAAGCTTCTGAACGTGGTCTTTATGAAAATATCTTAAATTTACCTCTACCTCCTGGCAGTGATATTACTGTATATCAACCACTATTAGAAAGCAAAGTAGTCCCATTTTTAGCCAAATTTCAAGCAGATTTACTGATTGTTAGTGCAGGTTACGATGCGAATGCCGACGATCCTTTGGCAAGTATCAATTTACAACCAGAAGATTATGCCTTGTTCACTGATTCGTGTTTAGGGTTAACTCGTAAAATTCTCTTTGGGTTGGAAGGGGGGTATGATTTTTCCACACTTTCCCAATCTGTATTAGCCACAATTGAGCGCTGTTTAGTTTAAATTGATTGCAATTCTCTCGTAGCAATTATTAACGCCTGAAGACTTATCTGCCAGTCTGTGTGTTGAATGAGTATCTTGTCCAGGATAATCATCAAGCAAATTCTATGATTTGAAAATTCTGTACTCTAACAAATGTAAAGTTTTACCACTCAAATTTGTCTTTTCGTATTCTTTAACAATTTGTCCCCCTAGCTTCTCAGCAATTTTTCGACTGGGCATATTTTCCTTATCTACTGGATAAATAAGATACTCGGAATCTAAATTACGTTCTGCCCAATCCTTCAGCGCCGTAATTGTCTCTAGTCCATACCTATTACCATGCGCTGATTTTTTGAGCCAAATTCCTAGTTCTGGATATTTACTATTTATGTTGTGTATACCGCTACAACCTAAAAATTCTTGAGCATCTTTTTTCAAAATTACTACTATCAAGTTATCCCCACTTGCCATTTCTCGCAGCGACTCATTAATAAATAATTCCGTTTCCGAAATTGATTTAGGCACACGAGGATACGTATAAGTGGTAATTTCTTCAGTAAATTCTCTAAAGATATCTGCTTGATATTGCAATGATATAGAACGTAATAATAGCCGTTGTGTCAATATTTCTAAATTTAATAGGTTTATCATTTTTTCATAAAAAATGTAATTAAATTTACTCAAAAAATAAATTAATTACGGTCATTTTTCTAGCCATTATTTTTACATTAAAGCTTTTTCTGTATTGTCTAGGACAAAAATTCCCAAAAATTCATCGAATCTTCAGCAAAAAAAATCTTAGCAGTCTGATGAAAGAGCTAAAGTTTTGTTAAGATGCTATTGCTAGTAATTTTTCCACGGGAATTATTAACTCGGCAAGTGGAGAAATAAACAGTACCAGTAGCATACATTTCAAAAGGTGAAGCAATGACCACCTACATTTTCTTTGAAGATGCCCTTCGGATATTTACCAACGCCTATTTGCTATCAGCAGTACTGCTAATTGCAGCTTCCGGTATAGGCTTGGCTGTGATCGAAACTATTGAAAAAGCAGGAGAACGCTAAATCGACCCTGGTGGTATGCTTCTTGTCCCAAACCATTGGTTGAGAGTGTTGACAGTGAAGAAATTCTCACAACACTAAACCATGTAAGTCTCAAAGCGTTGCAGTTTTACCTGAAATTCAACACATGCCCAGGTAATTAACTGTACCGCCACTGGGACAGACAGCAAGAATCCACAACAGCGAATTTGTTAAATCCATCCGTGGGAATTGTCAACAAAACTTAATCTAACTCCCGCCGCCCTTCCAAGGCTCTTGCCAAGGTCACTTCATCGGCATACTCCAAATCACCACCCACAGGTAAACCAAAAGCTATTCGTGTCACTTTGGTAAATGGTTTCAGTAGTTGACCTATATACAGGGTTGTCGTCTCCCCTTCTATACTCGGACTAATTGCCAAAATCACTTCTTGAGTTTTTTGCTGACTCACCCGCCGCACCAAAGCTTGGATAGTTAGCTGTTCTGGGCCAATACCATCAATAGGGGAAATCACACCACCCAAGACATGATACTTGCCTTTATATTCGCGGGTTTTTTCCAGTGCAATCAAATCACGAGAATCCGCAACCACACAGATAGAGGTATTGTCACGGTTAGGATTGCGACAAATTTCACAAACAGGATCAGCAGATAGGTGAAAGCAAACGGAACACAAGCCTATCTGCTTTTTCGCCTCAATCAAAGCTTGTGCTAAAGCTTCTACTTCTGCTTCTGGGCGCTTCAGGATGTGCAAAGCTAGGCGTTGGGCTGATTTGGGGCCAACTCCTGGTAGGCGTTGCAATTGCTCAATTAACCGTGCTAAAGGACGTGCGTAAACCGTAGTCTTATCTCCAGTATTTTCTCAACTTAACTATGATGACATTTTTCGCGGACTATCATCTTTATGGAATTGGACTATTGGTTAGTAGCTCGACCAAGCTAATTGGCCACATAAAAATAATCATTGTGGGGTGGATGTCCTCGTCCGCCCAGAATAAAGGCTAGAGGACTGTGGAATCAATGCTTGAATTCGTTTCCGTACAACAGTGTTGGTGTACAGCGTTTTTAGGCAAAAAATGTCGGAACAATCAAATGAATAGCAATATCGGCAGTAATATGAGCCAACATAGCAGTGAGCAACCCTCTGTGCCAGTACAACCACCCAAAAATTAATCCTACGATACCATTTTGCAGCAATACGGCCCCAATAACGATGAATGATAATCCACTCATCATGAATGCAAATTGAGGTAAATGCGCTATACCAAACAGCAAAGCCGAAATTACATTAGTACTCCAAAATAATGCTGTCCTGCAAACAAGAAAACTTCAGGTAAAGAAACAACCTGATGAGCAATAATCAAACCGTAAAGAATAGTTCCCATCGAAGCGAAGACCGAAGCCAGGAGTAAAATACCCAGAACTTTGAATGAAAACCAAGTATAATAGGGGATTTTTGAGTCAACATCAACTCTCATATATGAAGTTTCTCCATTCTTAATGCTTCTCTCAACTCTGTGTTCTCTGCGCCCTCTGTGGTTAAAAATAATCTTCACAAATATAAAAATATACGAAAAAACGCCCCCCGTTTCCAGGAGGCGTTTCTTATGCAACTAAGCTTTGAGGATTAACCGTTGATTGCAGGTGCAGTCAATGCAACAGGTGCAACTTCACCAGCAGCCAAGTCTAGGGGGAAGTTGTGAGCGTTACGCTCGTGCATTACTTCCATACCTAAGTTAGCGCGGTTGATTACGTCTGCCCAAGTAGCGATGACGCGACCTTGAGAATCAATTACTGATTGGTTGAAGTTGAAACCGTTCAAGTTGAACGCCATTGTGCTGATACCCAGTGCGGTAAACCAAATACCGATTACTGGCCATGCAGCCAAGAAGAAGTGCAAGGAACGGCTGTTGTTGAATGATGCGTATTGGAAGATCAACCGACCGAAGTAGCCGTGGGCTGCAACGATGTTGTAGGTTTCTTCTTCTTGTCCGAATTTGTAACCGTAGTTTTGTGATTCGGTTTCCGTGGTTTCACGTACCAAGGATGAAGTTACCAAGGAACCGTGCATTGCGGAGAACAAAGAACCGCCGAATACACCAGCCACACCTAACATGTGGAAGGGGTGCATCAAGATGTTGTGTTCTGCTTGGAACACGATCATGAAGTTAAAGGTTCCGGAGATACCCAAAGGCATACCGTCTGAGAATGAACCTTGACCGATGGGGTAGATCAAGAATACTGCTGTAGCTGATGCCAAAGGCGCAGAGTAAGCTACACAGATCCAAGGACGCATACCTAAACGGTAAGATAGTTCCCACTGACGACCTAGGTAGCAAGCGCAACCGATCAAGAAGTGGAAAATTACCAATTGGTAAGGGCCACCGTTGTACAACCACTCATCTAAGGAAGCAGCTTCCCAGATTGGGTAGAAGTGCAAGCCAATAGCGTTGGATGAAGGAACAACTGCACCAGAGATGATGTTGTTTCCGTAGATCAATGAACCAGCTACTGGTTCACGGATACCATCGATGTCTACTGGAGGTGCGGCAACGAAGGCGATGATAAAGCAGGTGGTAGCAGCTAGTAGGGTTGGGATCATGAGAACGCCGAACCAACCGATGTAAATCCGGTTGTCGGTGCTGGTGATCCACTCGCAGAAGCGATCCCATACGTTAGCGCTTTGACGCTGTTGTAAGGTAGTGGTCATATTTCTATGATTGCTTTGGTTTTTATGTATGAGGTAGGTAAACTTGCCTACTTGTTTACAACCTTAGAGGAGAAATTGAGTTTTGTAAAGCAATTTTCATTAAGTTTTAATTATTAGATTGATTTGTTTTTTTTATGAATCGCATCTCAAGACACGATTCATCTAGTTAGATCAACCAGGAGGCCAGTCCATCCGCCGTCCTCCGAGGATATGCAAATGCAAGTGGTAGACACTTTGACCACCATCAACATCGGTATTGATGACAACGCGATAACCGTTTTTTAATCCAGCTTCTGCGGCAACGTGCTTGGCTGTTAATAAAAGATGCCCTAAAAGAGCCTGATCCTCAGGTTCAGCATCAGCTAACTTAATAATAGGTTTCTTGGGAATGACCAGGATATGAACTGGTGCTTGGGGGTTAACGTCTGTAAATGCTAAAGCTAAATCATCCTCATAAACTATATTCGCGGGAATTTCGCGGCGAATAATTTTACTGAAAATTGTGTCTGTAGTTTCACTCATGCCGATTTAATTACTCATCTGCTAGAAATTTTAGGCGATCGCCTGACCGACTACGCTCAGTAATCAGGGAGTGGGGAGTAGGGAATAGGTTAAATTTTTGTTACATATTGATAAGTTGTGCTGCTGACTAACTTAGTTGCTCTATAAGAGAGTTATTTGGATGTGTCCATTTTGTGCTTGTTCTGTCCATAAGTTTGTAGTTCATCCAAGTCAGTGATTTTTGGAATTGCATCAGATTTTGGCGCATTGGATATCTGATGCCCTCTTCTCAAGCAGTAAATCCTATGTTTGATTTCCTCAATCCTGAAGCGGCTAGTCCAACTCCCCGGCAGATTGCCCATTCTTTGCGCTGGCTAGGCTGGATTGGCTTCTGGTTGCAAGCCTTACTGGGGTTCATTCCGATCCTCGTGGTAGTTGCATCTGTTCTGTTTAATCCCCGACAGCAGCAGAGGAGCGGACTTTCCTTTGGTTTATGGTTAGCGATCGCCTGTTTGGTGATTCTATTATTCAGTATTTATTGGTGTTTCCGCTACACACAATTGGCAAATCAATTAGAAAGTCCACATCTGCGTCCAGCCAAGTCTCAGGTGAGTCAAAATCTCAAGCTGGGACTACTTGCCAACATCGGCATAATGGCGATGGCAGTACTAATTGCCTTGTCGCAAGTAGGTACATTGACATTTAAAATGTTGATTATGCCTCAAGGTTCCACCATGATTACTCCCAATCAAACTACCACGATGGTGACTCAAGGAGCAATAATTACCCCATCAAATATGATTGCTATTCAAGCAATGGTGAATGCGATCGCAGCTGGATTAGTGGGAACTATTGTGGCATTGCTGTTGCTTTATCAACTTGGGCAACATCGTCATCCCACTGAACAGTATTAATTTCTATTTCCCATTATCTACTCCTCATTCTCTGCCAAAGTGATAACAGCGCCTATGACATCTACAGCAATGGATCGCGTTTGGGAAATTCTCGGCTGGGTTTTTGTACTGAACGGCGAAGTGTTCCAAAAAGTTGCCACCTTACCGAGAGGCTTGATGTTGGCCATTGTCGTGGTCTTGCTGTCGCAATTATCACTGGCCATCGCTCAAAGTATTATTTTATTTATTAACCGTGTCCAACCGCTGCGCTTTGTTTGGAGTTTATTAGTCAGCGCGATTTTATCTTTGTTTGAATTTCTGTTCCTAGTACTGAGTACCTGGTTAATTTGTTTGCTTCCTTGGTCAGTTTATATACCGTTTACCACTTTATTGATTGTTCTTGGGCTGGGCTACGCACCATTACTGTTTAGCTTTCTAGGCGCTTTACCTTACTTGGGCTTTCCGCTTTTAAGAATCTTGTCAATCTGGAACTTGTTAGCAATGGTCGTGGGATTTAGTGCTATTGCTAACATCGATCTCAGCTTTTCCTTTGGTTATGTAGCAGTTGGCTGGTTTGTTAAAGAAATTTTAGAAAATACCATTGGTCAGCCCATTGCCCAATTGGGTAAAGTAATTGCCAATCGAGTTGCGGGTGTAAATTTGGCGGCAAATCGTGAAGAAATTGCCGAAAAAATCAGGTCTGCCTTTTTGGAAACAGTTCCTTCACCACTGATTGCGGCTTCCCAAACTACTCTCCCTGAGGTGCAAAATTTAATTCCGTCCAGAGGTCGCTCCCATTCTCAAAGTACTCAAGGAGTTACTGTTCAACCCACACCTGCTGCGAGGGTCACTCTTACTCCAGGAACTCATACAAGCGATCGCTTTATTCATTTATCTCACCAAGCCAACAGCATTCCTCAACCCATGAAGCTGCTGTTGAGTTTGTTGGGTTTAATTGCGTTGTTTGTTGTCGTGAGTTTTCTACTGCGACCTATTCGCAGCGGGGTATTTGGTTGGTATCAAACACTACCTAGATTCTCGCGGTTAATGTTTGATTTGGGATGGATTGGCGTGATTGCTTTGGTTTTTTCAGGATTGTTAGCACCCTTTGAAACCTTAGGATGGTGGGCAGGATGGTTTGGTGAACAAGTAGACGAGACTTCACTCAATGCTACTCTTGCTGAACCTCAAGAGCCACAAAGCAACAATGGCAAACCATTTTCTCGCTACATCATCTATCTAGATGGCGTTGGACAGTCAGGTGAGGCATATACACCCGACGTCGAAGATTTTCTCACGGTGTTAGCAGATGAGCTACCCCAGGATGTGAAACTGGTGCGGGGACTGATGATGTATTCCGTCTTAAATAAGCCTCTACATGAAGACCGACCATTAGCTTTTCTGTGGCAACTAGCAGACAAGTTGCGTTGGCAAAATCCTCAGGCATTACTGGGAATGTTAGTGAACCTGCGGAACGTTTTAATTGTGGCTGTGTCTGCCGATCAGCGCTATGGCCCCATCTACAACCGGGGTATTGCCCAGGTACTTTACAATGGCTTAGTTGCACAAGGCTACCAAATAAACAGCCTGACACCAATTACCTTGATTGGCTACAGTGGCGGTGGACAGATGGCTGTGGCTTCTGCGCCTTACTTAAGACAAGCACTGAGAGCGCCCATTGATGTGATATCCCTGGGTGGTGTGATGAGTGCTAACAACAATTATCTGAAGCTAGAACATCTATATTATTTGATGGGCGATCAGGATGTCGTGCAGCAGTTAGGTGTGCTGATGTTTCCTGGACGCTGGAAAATGATTCCCTTGTCTTATTGGAATCGGGCAAAACGCAAGGGCAAAATCTCGATTCTGTCCATAGGAGCATTAGGGCATCAGGTTCCTGGGGGGTATATGGACCCGGAAAAATTTTTGTCCAATGGCCGCAGCAATCTACAACACACTGTTGAAGTCATTGTGCAAATTTTGCAAGGAAATCTACTGCAACCAGAAGAAAGGTTTCCTGTCAAGCTAAGTAGTTACGCACACTATAAACAAGCTGCTTTTAACGATACTGCCTATTACCCTTTGAATCAGACAGTTAATGGGCCAGAATATCAAGCGATCGCACCTTGGATGGGTCGTTTGATTTTACCGCATCGTGAGGCTCGGTCAATTATCAAAGGTGTTCTATTTGAAGTACATCATGCCCCTGCTGATTATCAGCATTTAGTGGGAAAAACTGTCAGACTACGTTGGGCTAATACTTCATTTGTCAAACATTTGCGGCAAGTAACAACTCACGATGTTCACTTTAGTCCCGATGCCGAGTACTCCAGCAAATACGAAGGACTGATTCACCCAGAACGTCTCAATCATTGGCAACAAGTTGACCCTCTCGAATCACTTGCAGGTTCTCATCCCATAGATGACATAGTTGTGATGCTCAATGAACCTGTGGAAATTGAACAAACTGGTATTGAAAGTTTGGAAACGTGGCAATCTTCTGATGCTTCTACTTCCTTATCTTATCTCCCTATTTCTCTTGGCATTTGCAATCAGCCAGTGCAAATTACTGGGCGCTTCTATGCACTAGTAAAGTTTATCCAGCCCATTGCTAATACCGATCAATTTCGGGTAGTTCACTTTAACTCTGCGGTGCGTGAGTTTAATGGCACAGCAGAAATCGTCCGCTTACCAGAAGTCGTGATTTCCGCCAATCAAGGTAGTTCCCCATCTACTACCCGTGATTTAGAAAAGTCTATTTTTAATGATACAGGTTGGTATATCTACGGTGCCAAGGATGCTCAAGGTCGATTTGTGGTGCAGTCTTTAGCACCGCGGGCTTTATTTCGCCTGCAACCAGGTGAAGTTGTGTTTGGCAAACAAGCATCTTACCGCTACCTTCGCAAACGCTGTTGGGCAGATATTAAGGCGCAAAAAGGGCGCATCTCATCTGTATTATGCACAGCAAATAAGAACATTTCACCTCCAGCAATTCAAAATGCCATTAATAATTGGCAAGAAGGCGATCGCGCACTATTGATTCATGTTTATGGTGGCATTGGCGGTAAAAAAGCCGAACCTGCTGCTAAAACACCGATATTCTTTGGACATTTTGCCTTGGGTTTAGCGCAAGTGATTCGTGACCCACTCAGCGATGATCTACGCTTCGATGTCCGCTATTATCAGGTCTATACTCACAATACAGATGGTCTAATTGCCGGCACATTTCACTGGTCTCGCTATATGGGCGATCGCCAATTTGGTTGGGTTGGTACTAGACCAGTTTGTGACATTTTAATCAAACACGATGCTTTAACTGGCTACTATAACTTTGCCTCTGGGCAGCATTCACCACTGGATTTGATCATGTTGCAACTAGAGGTGATGACAGCGCGTTATCGCATCGGCGACGGCACCGGAGGCACTTACGTCGGACTTGCCAATAACTGCGCCCAAGATTCCAATCAAGCTTTGTTCACTAGTATGCGCCAGATGAAACAACAGGTTCGCGCCAATATAGAATCTCTGCGTCGATGGAGTAAAGATAATCCCGAACAGGCACAACAATTTAAAGAACTCCTCAGGCTGGGTAGAAAAATCAAACTCAAGTTGCAACTCTTGAGTGCTGCTCAATCAGGTTGGGAAGAAAATGAGTACAATCTGGGCAGCACTTTAGAAGATGAACCACTCCGCAATTTGATTATGGGTTTGGGCAGTTGGCGGACAATGTTACCCAGGCTTGCTAGTGATACCTTAATCAAAATTTTCCTGGATCATGGTGCAACTATTTGGGTATTGCGAACTAATCAAATTGGCGGATATGACCCGGAAATTGAACCAATCGCCCCCATAACACTATGAATAACTTCCCAATTGGGGAGAAGAAATTTGATGTAATAATTGAGTAGTTTTTGGAGTTCCCTTAGTTACAGGACTTACGTAACCAACCACGTATTTTCGTCATTGCGACCATAGGGAAGCAATCTCAAAGCCTTGATTTTCGTAGCGAGTGAGTAAGTCCTAAGTTGAAAAAAATAAGAATCAAGAATCAATAATATGATTCAATTTATTCGATGTAATATCTTGCCCTCAAAAGCAACTCAACTGCTTATCCAAACAGGGCAAAAGTGGAACCAAGACAATTGCTCTGGTATGGCAGCAGCTTTATCTTACCATGCTCTTTTTTCACTGTTTCCCATACTTTTGGTCATTTTGAGTATTATGGGGTCGCTGATTGAACCTCATACTGAAGCTTTTCAAAGCATCATATTAGCTATAGAACGGTATCTACCTCCAGACGTTCACGATCTTGTTAAAGGAACCATTATTTCCTTCAATCAAAGTAGTGCTGGAGCCGGAATCGTTGGCTTTGGCTTGCTCTTATTGACAGCCAGTACAGTTTTTTCTGTTCTCAGTAGTTCAGTAAATAGAATTTGGCGATCGCCTAATACAAATAACAACTCAATTCGCAGAACATTGCTTTCCTTTGTTGTGGAAAAATTCTTGGCTTTTTTGTTAGTAATTGGCACTGGCTTATTACTTTTAGCTTCATTAATCTCCAATATTGTCATCAAAACTATCTTGGAACTGGTGGCAAACTTTCGGGAAATCTTCTCCTTTATCAAGATTGACGAACTACAATTAGCCAAAGGTCTTCAAGGCAGCTCATCTTTTTTGATTCTGGCTGTAACTGCCTGTATTTTGTTTAAAATTTTGCCATCTGTTTATATTCATTGGCGTGATGTCTGGTTAGGTGCTATATTCACCGCCTTGTTATTGGCGGTATTACAACAATTAGTTAGCAACAGCGTTATTACCATCGGTAGCCATTTTCTATCTTATGGCGTGATTGGCAGCGTGATGATTCTATTAACTTGGATTTATTTTACCTGCGGCATCTTTCTTTTAGGCTGCGAGTTTTTTTATGTTTATGCTCATCTTTTTGGTAGTCGTAGTGCCGTGAAACAATCAAATATCCAAAACCGTTAAACTTTGATCATGCTATTCACTCTAGTCACTTTTGAAAGCCGTACTGAGGATCAATCGTATCGTCTGGGTAGTGGCTATAAATCCATTCCCAGCATTCGTCTGCATTTTTGGAGGAATACAAAGCCTCTGCCGGATTAAAGCCATACAAATGAAGATCCTTTTCTGGCAGGACTTCATGAATATGGCCGGCATATTCAACGTAGTAAACAGGAAAAACGTAAAACATATCTTTATTGCTCATCCCTAATCACCTTCACCAACGCCCTAAACAGTAAACGCGTTGCGATCGCAGCAATTTTCATTCGCACCAGCTTCACCGGACGACCCGCTGCTTTTTCAGTGTCCAGCTTCTCGCCCAAAATTTCACCAATGTCATTTTTCAGGCGCGATCGCTTCACCTCAATTCTGGTGAAAACCCATTGCCACAAAGCCATACGACATAAATCAGACCCCCCAACCATCTTGGCTTTTCTGATATCGCCGGATGCCTCCAGTGACGGAGCCACGCCCAAAGCTTTCTGAAATCTCCTCAGTGACAAATGCCGTTTAGTTGGTTTATGGGAGTTTCGACCCTTGCGGATTTTTACCTCCGGTTTACCGTCTTCTCCCAAAAATCCTGATAGTGGGTAAATCTGAGAAATGAGAATAGCTTGCAGACGCTCGCCAAAGCCAAACCTGTGGAAAACTTCGAGATATAGCCTAAACCTATCATCAGCAAGCAATTGGTGTAATTCTTCTTCAATGGCTAATTCTTCACGATGAAGATTACACAATCGCTCGGCGTGATAACGAACTGTGTCACTAAGTCCCAATCCCACAGTGTTTTTATAAATTCGGTCATAGCGGCTGCTTTTACGTTCGCCCGCTAACCATCCCCAAAGTAAAGGCACTTTACCAGCTTTTAGTCGTTGCGATCGCACTAGGGCAACTTCAGGAAACTGCCAAGCCAAATCTTGCCGGATGCGGTTAATGATAGGGCTTTGAACACGGTTAAGGTGGCACAGTCTCAAGACTAGTTCCCGAATGCGAACGATCGTTAAGTCTCGAATTTGCACAAAACGCCGTGGCTCTTGGTGATAATCGAAGTAGTAACAAGCCAGTGCCAGAGAATCAGCATCATCATCTTTATCAGGTAATGCTAGATGGTGTTGGCGATAACTCCTCAATTCTTTATGCCCAACTAGCCTGACTTCAACCCCGGCACGTGCCAAATGTGTCCCCCAAAGTTTGCTGTAATTTGTGCCGGTTGGCTCCATGATCGCAATATCCGGCTTGAGTTCCAAAAGTTGTTTAATTCCCGCACTGTTGGCACTCAAGCAACGAAACGGACATTCGTAATAAAATTGTCTTGGTTGGATCGGTTTTTCTGTTAGCAGACAAGCCGAAACTGAGGACTTGCTTACATCAAGTCCCAGAACTCTAATCATCTTTAATTGTTCTCCTGGGTGTTTTAATGCAATCCCTTATCAGCCTATGAATCACCCGTAAGCCCTAACAGCTTGCTTCACTCTCAAGGCGTGTTGACAGGGAAACAGACACAACCAGTAACCGAGCTTAGGAATAGCAAAAAGCCAAGCAGCTTGATTCGGTTAAAAAGCCCTAAGTTACTGGTTTATTGTGCTGTGCGTCTGATTTGGACTCAGACCGCGACGTGAGCAGCGCTCACGTTTCGCCGGTGAGTTAAGCCGGCTCATCAGGCGGTTATTTTTTGCTTAAGCGTCCGAGTTGTTGAAGTAGTTTGATATTTTTCTCAATTCCATGCACGACCGGATACAGCGATGTTTCTTCATTTCCTAATCTGCTCATCATCATCTTCCTCTTCCTCGTCGCTTGAATAACCAATTGCACAATTTAGATAATTCGGTGCTTTTGGGTATTCCATTAGGTAAAATTTGCCTAGTTTTTTTTCCCAAATAGGAACAGTAATCGGTTTATTCATCTAAAAATTTGGTATTTTGGCAAGGTAAAACTCCAAACTGATCAACAATGTGCGATCGCCCTCCAATGCTCCTGGTGCGATCGCTTAATCCCATTCGTTGCGTTGACCCTCCTCTAACAGCTGCCGCAGTCGCGCTTGACCTTCTGCAAAACGACGGCCGCGCAGTTTCAATACTTCCTCAATCACAAAGGTTTCAGACTTGCCAGCTTCCAACAAGGCTTTTACTACCCGGTATAGTGATTTGTCGGAAGTGGAAGTGGAAGTAGACCCACTTGACTCATGATCATGATTTGCACTTGGTTCTTGATATAAGTGTTCTAGGCTTTTAGTTAGTTCGTCTTTAACTTCCGGCGGGTATGCGCCGTACACCTCATACAGCGCTTGTTCCTGTTGCTGGGTGTGCAATGCAATTTCTATATGTTCCAATTCTCGATTCATAATCAGCAGCGCGGCCCGTCTGGCATCCTGTACCATCAATCGCCGTGATTCTTGAACTAACTGAACTGATGCTGTGATAGCTAACCCATAGGTTGCGGCTCTTGCAATATTGGGAATGGGTGAAAGTGCAGCCAGCCAAAATGCCGATGCACTAGCAAGCAAGCAACTGGTCTTTAACCACCTATCAGCCATGACAGCAGCCCTCCCAAAATAATTGCTGATGCGATCGCAATCAGCAGCGCATAATAATCAGCCTCGGATAATTTGAGAAATTGCCTCACAGCATCATCAGTAATTAATGCAATGCCCAGCGAGGCACAAGACATGATGTAGACAACCCACATCACCCGAAACAAAGCAGGATGTAACGCCCCTAGCCACGCCACGAAACTAGAGGCGATACACCCCAACAGGAACCAAGCCCCCAGGTGTACCGCCCTAGCCATTACTCTTTCTTACCTTGTACTAAGTCGTAAATTGCGTCCATCATGTCATCGAAGTTTTGATGAATTTTCTCCTTGATTTCTGGAGGAAACTTGCCAACATCGACAAATCCGGGTTCCTGGACTGGATCGTGTTCTTTCACTTCTGCGATGAAGTCGTCCAATAACCCTTTTACTTTCTTAACTTTTCCCATTTCGCCCCCTAATAAGATTCCTTAACTTTGGCTTTTAGCTCGTTAATCCGTTGTTCGGCTCGGTTTTCGGCGCGGTCAAGTCCAATTCCTAACCTTGCATACTCCGGTCTGAGTGTGTGCAAATGTCTCCCTGTGGCTGCATCAGCCCGTTTTTTATTCAACTCAGAGTCAGCCGCACCCCTGATGTAGTTACGGTGGTGCTTATGAACTTGAGAATCAGCATTTTCTATTTTTTTCAGGGATTTATAAGCCCGTTGCGATTGCCTTGCACCTTCAACCTTTTTAGTAGCTAGCTGCTTGAGGGTATCAGCCTCTTGTTTGGTAAAATATCGGGGTGTGTCATTGATGGGCGCTGTCCGCACAGTTTGCCATGTGCCAGGATTCATCGGATTGATTACAGTCTGATGTGTGGGGGACAGTACCTGATCTTTATCAATGGCATGGCCGCCTGTTGCTAGCCTTGATTGATTGTTGGTGTTGCCATTGCCGGATTTGTTCCGGTTGGTGATTCTTGCCAAGATTCCCATTGGTGACTCCTATCTACAAACTTGGTTTTTGACTTGTTCAAGTTGCTGGCTGTGTGCCTTCATCTCACGCAGCTGCACTTGATCCGCACTTTGATATGTGAAAATTGCCCCCAGGCTTAAACCTGCTACCAATGCAGCGGCGATGATCACCAAATAGGCTGGTGTTTTATCTGCTGTGGGTGTGGAGTCTATGACCGGGTAAAATTCACCTGTGAACGGTACAACTTTTCCGGCGTTTGGCTGCTGTTTAGTCTGTTTCATCTCCTCCCTCCAGTAGCATTGGCTGATAACTGGGTAAAAGTAGATGCTCTGTTCCAGCTTCAACGGCTGCACGAACTGAAACTGTGACTATTTGCCGTTCTTCGGGTGTGGGATTTTCCCGCATCTGCTTGATACGGTGCAACACTCGACCGGGAAGCAGTCGCCAATATTCGCGTGCAAGTTGAGTTGCACTTTCTTCAAGCAGTGATTCAAGTACATTGGTTGCGTCGGTTTCTGAGTCAGAATTTGCAACGTCATCTGTTGCATTTTTCGACGCACCACGACGCGATCGCAACATCTCAATTCCGGCTTGCGTCCACAATTTTTGGCTGTGTTCGTCCATGACAAGATGAATGTTCATCTGAAATATGTCAGGATACCGGGTCAACCAAGAGCGGATTGTGCTTTCAGGAATGTTTGTTTCTTTGGATGCCTCAGGCGTGGTGTACAGTTGTGACTCCATTTGTAGGACTCCAGCGAATTTGGGCAATGAGTGCTTCAATTAGTCCGGCGCGATCGCTAACTCCTAGCTGCTGATTTATCTCGTAACCGAGTTCATAAATCTCAGTGCGTGTTTCGCCAGTGGATTCAACGCAGAGTTGAGAGGCGATCGCACTCACCAAATAAAACTTTTCTCGCTTGGTCATCTTCTCGAATGTCGCTCCATAGCTATCCTGTAGAGATTCCAGGTAGGAACCATCACCAGGCGTATAGCTGGTGTAGTAACCAACGGGTTTGGTCATAGTACAATCCTTTGAGTAGGTAGAATTTGGCGCGTTGCACTATTGGGATTGCAGCGCGCTTTGAGCTTTTCACTAAATTCAGGGTGTGTCCACGCAAGGTCTAGGCGTGGGTGCTTGCTCCAATTTGCAACGCGAGGTCTAGGCGTTGGGGAGCAAGTTGCAATGTGCAAGAATTGCTTTTGACTTTTATACTTATGGAAGTATAGTTATGATATTAATACCGCACGTCTAAAAGTGCAAGTTAATTATATACTTTTAGATGTGTGATAATTGAGGGGTCGATTATGGGGATAACAGATGCCGAAAACAGGTCGTCCAAAAAGCGGGAAAGTGGCGATATCAGGAACTCTCAGAGTAACACCCGAATCATGGGAAGCACTTCGCCAGATGGCTGTCAGTCTGGGAATGACAAGATCAGAATTAGTGGAGAGAATCGCCAACAAACAAATACCTTTGGATTTGGAGAAGGGACAGAAAACCGAATCTCTGGGAAAATCGTTCGCCAGCTAATCAAGGAAACTGAGCGACAGCTGGCATATCACAAAATTCAAGCTAGTGAATTAGAGACTAGGTTAAATGAACTTCACGAATTGACCGAGGATCTGGATAAAGAAGAATAAACCGTCCTTGCCTGCTTAGGTAAGGACGGTTTATTTTTTGCGATCGCAGGCGAACTGACAAGTCAGCGCTTACGCTATCGCCTCTACGCATCAGACATAAGAAATGCAAATAGCCACCAAAAATTACAGTTCGCGGTGGCTAAGTAGCTAAATTCAATTAACATCATCATGACAGAAAATACACTAAAAATCAATCTTGCTTGGTCAGAAGAACACGACGCATTCTGTTACCAACATCATATTTGCCCCGCTGCTAAATCTCTATGGCAATGGTTAAGTAGGCAGGCACAAATATCAGCCGAAATAGAGCCAGATTTAGCAGAATTTAATAACTGGGTGGCTAAGGTTAGAGGTAAAGGCTACTCACATAATTACCTCAAGCATATTTTTAATCAGCTAGTAGAAAACAGAGTCATTCAAGTAGTAAAACAGTACTCATGGAAGATATTCAAGTTACTTGTTAGACCCCTTGAGTGGTTGAAGCCACCGAGAAAAAAACGAGAAAAAAAGTTACACAACCATGTTGCGCCCCAACACGATACCCACTGGGTAGAACGCTACTGGGTAGAACGAGCCGAAAATAAATATTGGTATTATCGTTACTGCTGGATGGACGGCAGGAAGAAAAACCGGGTCTACATTGGCAGTGTTAACTCCCCAAAGGCACGGGAAAAAAAATCAGCTGTAGAGAGTGCGATCGCAGATGGTCAGACACCACCAGAAATCAAAAAGATGCTACGAGGTAACAAGGATGGAGGCTATTCGCCCACAATGCCCACGTTGTAAGGGTGTTCAAGTTTATAAAAACGGGTCTAAT
>NZ_CAWUDM010000054.1:0-40848 GCF_963920855.1 Nostoc sp. CCY0012
CTGCCCCCCTGCCTCTTCCCCCTGCCCCCCTGCCTCTTCTATCAGGCAGCAACTACTAAAAGCCAGTGATCAATTTATCGTTTATAGAGCTTCCATCGCTGGCCCCACAGTGATTGCTGGTTATCATTGGTTCAATGACTGGGGACGTGATACCTTAATTGCTTTACCTGGTTTAGCCCTAGTCACAAAGCGCTTTGAGTTGGCAAAAGGACTATTGCGAACTTTTGGGCGTTACTGTCGCCACGGTTTAATTCCTAATGTTTTTCCTGATGTCGATGATGAACCGTCTTATAACAGTATTGATGCTGCTTTATGGTGGATTGAAACTTTAGGACTTTACTTAGAAGCCACACAAGACTGGCAGTTTTTGGCAGAACAATTTCCTGTAGTACAGCAAATTCATAAAGCCTTTATCGGTGGGACACGTTACAACATCCAAGTTGACGCTACCGATGGGCTACTGAGTTGGGATGTGCCAGGTGTAGCTCTTACTTGGATGGATGTGGTGATTGAGGGGCAGCCTGTAACCCCCCGAAATGGGAAAGCCGTGGAAATTAATGCCCTGTGGTATTCCGCTTTATGTTGGATGAGCCAGTGGGCAGAACGTTTGAGTCAACTTGAATTGGGCGAACCTGCGCGTCTCGCAAAACAGGCACAGCGTTACGCACAACAAGCGCAACAAGTGACAGTTTCCCTACAAAAGTTTTGGAATCCCCAGATCGGCTATTTGTACGACTCAATTGATCCGGATGATGGCCGCAATTCCCAGATTCGTCCCAATGCGATTTTGGCATTATCGCTGCATCATTGTGGGTTTTCGCAGCAGCAAGGGCGCGCAATAGTTGATTTGGCACTGGCTCGTTTACTTACCCCCTATGGACTTCGCAGTCTTGATCCAGCTGATCCAGATTATATAGGTCAATATATAGGCGACTCAACACAGCGCGATCGCTCCTACCACCAGGGTACAGTTTGGGGTTGGCTGATTGGCCCTTTTATTCGAGCTTGGCAGCGTTCTTACCCAGAAGAGCCATTACCTTTTGATTGGCAACCTTTATTGGATCACTTTTTATTTGATGCTTGTCTGAACTCGATTTCGGAAATTTTTGATGGTGATTGGCCTCATCAACCTCAAGGTGCGATCGCTCAAGCTTGGTCTGTGGCTGAGGTAATTCGCCATTTTAAATAAATAGTTTATAATCTTGATAAATATTACTTTCATTTAAGTGAATTTACTTAAATATGAATTTTGTTGTTGTAGATACGGAAGGCAAACCGGAATTAAGCGAATTAGCAATTATAGACAGTCACGGTGTAGTGATTTATGAGGGTTTATCTAATGAACATCCTCGTATATCCCCAAAATTTCCTAACCTCAAAAGTTTGAAAACTCTACTAACAGAATTTCTCACTATTGTTCAGGGTAAAACAATAATTTGCCATTATGCCGAGCATGATATTGATGTCCTTAAATATAGTTTCTGCAAAGTTGGTCTAACTTGCCCCAATTTACAATTTAAGTGTACTTACAACTTAGCTAAAAGTTATTGGCAAGGATTAGAAAGTTATTCTTTAGATTACTTGAGTAAGTATTTAAATTTACGAGCCAATAATCAATATTTCAACTCTGGCATGGCACATACAGCCAGATATGATGCTGAATTTACATACCAACTTTATAAAAAAATCATGATAGAAAATTTGAAATATCAAGCTAACCCGTTTAGTAGCAGCAGAGTTGATACTCCTTTCCAAAATCATCCAGATTACCTTGATACTTACTATAAAGAATTTCTCATTTTGACCAGAGGTTTAGAAGATGTCAAACAAGATATAAATTATCAAAGTAAAGGTATAGTTGTTATTGGTGAACCGGGTTCCAGTAAAACCCACTTGATGATGCGACTGGCTCAAAATCGATTACCCAGTAACAGATTATTATTTATTCGTCAGCCTAATAATGCTCAAGCGATACTTTATCATATTTATAGCCGAATTTTAGAATCTTTAGTTGAAAAAGTTGGTCGTCTTTCTCAGTTAGAGTATTTAATTATTAATTCTTTTCGGACGATTATTAATCTAGGTAATATAAATGTTCCACAAAAATATAAAGAATTTGTCAATAATTTAAATGATTTATCAGCAAATAATATTAATAATTTATTAGGCGAAAATACCCAAATTAAGCGAGATTCATGGCAGTATATCGAAAAAACTATTAATGATTGGTGGATGAGCAATTATGCTGCGGGTCGTTATGCTTTATCTATCATCAAAGGAATGGTTAAGTATTGTAGCTATACAGATTATGGATACAAAAATATTACTACTCGTTGGTTAGCAGGGAATGTTCTAACTGACGAAGAAGCCGAAAAAATTGGTTTACCTAATTGGGGAGAAGAGGTTAGCCAAGAAGCTTTTTCTTTGGAAGTTATTTCAGTTTTAGGTAAACTTTCTATATTAGATGAACCGTTAATTATTATTTTTGATCAATTAGAAGCATTAGGCCAATCTCATAATAAAGAAATCTTGTTAAACTTTGGGGAAGCTGTCAAAGAAATTTTTACCCATGTTCCCAATAGCTTAATTATTCTTAATTTGTTTCCTGACAGATGGGAACAGTTTCAAACAATTTTTGATAATTCTATTATTGGGCGAATCTCACAGTATCAAGTTTATTTACGTCAGCCTACCGAAAGCGAAATCAAAGCAATTCTACAAATTAAGCTTCAATCTACAAGCATAACTTTAGAGCAGTTATTTTCTCCAAAAGAATTAGATGATATTTTAGGACACAAACCCATTAGATCCGCGTTAAAACGTTCTGCTGACTACTATAACTATAAAGTGCATGGAATCCCCTTAAGGATTGAGAAAAAAGTCATACATGAACCAGATAAAGAAGAAAAAGTAGAACAGCAGTTAAGAATTTTGCAACACCAGCAACAGGTATCAATCGAAGTATTAATGCAGGTTATACAGAGTATTCAACAACCTAATGCTATTGATGTTAGCAATCTGCATCAGAAATTATCAGATTTATTAGTAGGTGAAGAAATTGAGTCTATTCTCGAAAATCCTGTTATTGAGTATCTAACTCAACATAAAAATGAACTAGAGCAAAAATATAGTAATTCTGCTATTATTACGGATTCCGATGATATTGGTAAATTAAAAACTATTGCTGATGCTTTCAATAAGATTAAGCCCGTAAAATTAACACAATATCGCTTAGGTAAAAAACAGTTACCAGAACATATTGTTATAGAAAACGGTGTGCGAAATTATGTAATTGGTTTTCTGCAAATAAATGGTAATTTTTTTACAAGTCGCATTGGCAATTTTAATGAATTAGTTAATATTTATCCCCAAAGTAAATTTGAACTTTTTCGAGATGAACGATTACCAGAAATTACAGGTAAGGTAGGTAAAGAACATATTAGACAATTGCAATTGCAAAATAGTCATAACGGAAATTTTATCTTATTAAATAAACAAGATAGGATTTTTCTAGACTTAATTTATGATCTAATTGTCAGTATTTATAATAAAGATTTAGATAATGTAGAGTTGGAATCAGCATTAAACGTTTTAATCACCCATCCAGAATGGTATCACTGGATTCTATCTATATTTGGTTTCAATTCGCCAACTAAATAATAACTTAATCCAGATTTAAAATAATGATCAAAAGTCCACTACGTTACCCAGGTGGTAAGTCAAAAGCTATTAAACAAATAGCCGATTACTTACCAGATAGCTTTTCGGAGTTTCGAGAGCCTTTTGTGGGCGGAGGTTCTGTATTTATTTATTTAAAACAAGAATTTCCTCACATAAAAATTTGGATTAACGATTTAAATCGGGAACTATTTTTGTTTTGGAAATACTCTCAATCTCATTTAACAAAATTAGTGCAAGAAATCCGTCGTGTTAAAGATAAACATACAGATGGTAAATTACTATTTACAGAATTAACAAATATAGATACCAACAATTTATCTGATTTTGATAGAGCAGTACGCTTTTTTATTCTCAATAGAATTACTTTTTCTGGGACTGTGGAATCTGGGGGATTTTCTGATCAAGCTTTTCATAAACGCTTTACCTACTCGTCAATAGAACGCCTAGAGAAATTAGAAAATATTTTAACAAGTGATGTCAAAATTACTAATTTAGATTACGGTGAACTATTACACGCAGACGGTAAAAATGTCTTCATATTTTTAGATCCCCCTTATTTTACTGCGACTAAATCTAGATTATATGGTAAAGATGGTAATTTACACACATCTTTTGAGCATCAAAGGTTTGCCGAATTAGTAACACAATGTCATCACCGTTGGCTCATAACTTATGATGACTCCCCTAAAATTAGAGAAAATTTTCCAGCATCTAATGTTTTCGAGTGGGAATTACAGTATGGAATGAATAATTATAAACAAAGTAATGCTGCTAAAGGTAAAGAATTATTCATCACCAATTATCTTGACACTATCAGGTCTAAAGACGCTGGAATTATGGGATAAAGGATATAACTTGTGCAGTTAAATGCCTGATTTGTAGTAGTTACAAATTACATATCTTCTAACTCAATACCTTTGGTTTCCTTAATAAAGAACCAAACGAAAAAGATAGAAATAGCCGCCGCAGTTGTATAGAGGCCATAGGCAGAACCCAAGCCAAAATATTGCAGAATAGGAGGGAATGTTGTGGAAATGAAGAAGTTCGCTACCCATTGCATAGCAGCCGCGACTGAAAGTGCAGCACCTCGAATTTGGTTATTAAACATTTCTCCCAACAGTACCCAGGTGACTGGCCCCCAGGAAAAACCGAAGCAGAAGACATAGAGGTTAGCTGCTATGAGAGCTATCATACCTGCCGAACCAATCAATGTGGGATTGCCAGCAGCATCAGTGGGAGCGTTGCCAAAAATTGCCGCCATCGTTCCCAAGGTCACAGTCATGCCGATTGAGCCTAGAATTAGCAAGGGTTTACGGCCAAATTTATCCACGAAGGCGATCGCAATCAGTGTGGTAATAATATTTACAGCGCCAGTAATCACTGTGATGGTGAGGGAATCTTGTTCGGAAAATCCCACTGCTCGCCACAAAACGCTGCTGTAGTAGAAGATGACATTAATGCCCACAAATTGCTGAAGTAGAGATAAACCAATACCAACCCAAACAATCGGGATGAGTCCACCACTTCTTCGCAAAAGGTCAGAAAATCTAGGCTCACGTTCTCGCAGCACTGTCTGGCGAATTTCTTCAATTTTTGGCAGGACGTTACCCCCCAAAATTTTGGTGAGAACGTTAGCAGCTTCTGTTTCCCGTCCTTGAGCAACTAAGTAGCGGGGGGATTCGGGAATCATTAAAGCTGCCATTCCATAAAGCACTGCTGGAGGAACTTCCGTCCAAAACATCAACCGCCAAGCACTTATACCAAATAAAGACGGCGACTCAGCAGAACCTGCGGATACAGCAATAAAGTAGCTGCTTAGTAAGGCAATGAAAATACCCACGACAATTGCTAATTGCTGGAGAGAACCTAACCTTCCCCGCAAATGGGTAGGAGAACATTCTGCAATGTAAGCTGGGGCAATGACACTAGCTGTACCAACTGCCAGCCCACCCAATATCCGCCAAAAGATAAAATCCCAAATAGTAAAGGCAATTCCAGAGCCAATAGCACTGATGGTAAACAACACTGAAGCTACTATCATTGCTTTAACTCGACCATATCGGTCTGCAATCTTGCCGGCAGAAAAGGCTCCTACTGCCGACCCCAACAAAGCCAGGGATACTGCCAGTCCTGTCAGTACACTGTTGGTATTAAAGTTTTTAGATAGGGCGGCAACTGCACCGTTAATGACTGCGGTGTCAAAACCGAACAAAAAGCCGCCGAGGGCAGCAGCACCAGCAATTAAGATTACATAGAATGTGTTGGATTTACGACGATCAGTGGTAGAGGTCATTGGTATATTTTGGGTGTGGGGGAGATGCTAAATCTAAAATTATTGTGCTTTTTTTACTGTCGGCAATGACTTTTGTGATGTTAAGGTCAAAGCAAAATTACTACATTAGATCAAACCATCACATGCATTTCTATGAAAATTCTTTGGTAGTGTTGACGAGAGAAACTGCTTTAAATTAAAAACTTCTAAACTTCTGATGTTAAATAATTTGTTAATTTGGTGTTTGGCGGTTATTCACTATTGTTTTAATTTTGTAAATTTGCAGAGTAAACCTAAAAATCTTGCATTGAGAGACTTTCAGTAAGAATTAGGACTTACGCACTCGCCACGAAAATCGAGGCTTTGAGATTGCTTCCTACAGTCGCAATGACGGGAATGCTTTAGGATTATGTAAGTTCTAAAGAAAATAAAGTTTTTGTATTTCTAGTCTATTTACAGCCTTGATCTCAAAATTTTAGTGAAAACAAGTCATTTTTTAGATAGTTATAATTTAACAAATTCTACAACTAAAAATGAAATTCACTTTACAAAAATCAACAGCCTATCAGTAAAATATTGGTGTTTAATTCTAGAGTTAGCTAATTAGATACAGCACTTTGCGTAACAGTTTAGTACAGTAGTTGAGACGGTAAATGCTGTGAGAGCCATGACCTGGGGCATAGCTAGAGCCTCCGGCACGCTACCGCGGGGCTACGTTTACCGCCGGAATTTCTCCACCTTGCTATGCACAAAACAGGGCTAAAGTCCTGACTCCGAGGTAATTGCAAACACGACATCTTCATAAAGCTCTGCCATTGTGATGTCAAAATTCACACTATTTAAGTGAAATGACTCTTCTTTTTCTGTGTAGAATTGCAAAACCCATAGACCTTGATCATTACGACGAAAACAGTCGATTCGCTGACGTTTTGTGTTAATTAAAACATACTCCTTTAAGCTTTCTAATACCTGATAATCGGCAAATTTATCGCCCCTATCAAAAGCTTCAGTAGAATCAGATAAAACTTCCACAATCAAACAAGGAAATCTTTTATAAGTCGGTGTTTCTTTGTCTCTTTGATCGCAAGTTACCATAACATCGGGATAGTAGAATCGATTCAGTGATTCAATGCGGGCTTTCATATCCGCAATGTAAACACGACAGCCTGAACCGCGGACATGATTACGGAGAAGCGAAGCCAGATTCAGCGCAATAGTCACATGAGGGTCTGTAGCCCCCGCCATTGCGTAGATATAGCCATCAATGTATTCGTGTTTGATGGCACTCTGTTCTTCCATCTGTAGGTATTCTTCAGGGGTGATATAGATTTCCGGAGAAGCAACCATATTTCAACCTTCCAGGGTGAGTATACGCGGATTTAATTTCTAGATTAGCTTTTATCGAAAAAAAGTGAATTGAAGCATTTCATACCACAGCTAGAAGCAGAAGCTTACATGGTTGCCTATCATACAAATGCACAAAAGGAAATGTACCTCTATATACCCGTAATATAGGATCACGGTTGTTGAGGAAAGAACAATGAGGTCATGACCTGCTAGATTTGGAAAATTGGTCATGCATGATTTGCTAGAAACTGTTTTAAACGGTGATGAAAAGACTACACTGCATCAATTAATTGATGAATTAAGTGCCTCTGGTAAACGCTATTTCCTAAGAAATGAGATTCTCCAGGCATTTTCAGACTACTGTCACCAATCTCATCAGCCTGCTTACTTTTATCACTCTTCTTCTATTGGACAACTGATTCACTATACCCATGAATTGATTTTGGCAGAGGATAGCACTTGGTTTGTTGTCCGACCAAAGATTGCTAGCCAAGAAGTATGGCGACTGAAATCTGATTTGTCTGGATTTGATTTGATGACACCACAGTCATTATTAGAGGTAAGCGATCGCCTGGTCAACCGCTACCAACCCCACATTCTGGAAATTGACCTGCAACCGTTTTACCAAAGTTCTCCCTCCATCAGTGACCCCAGAAACATTGGTCAAGGCCTAGCCTTTCTCAACCGTTATCTGTGCAATCAACTATTGACGGACACCCATTATTGGCTAGAAGTGATATTTCAGGCATTATATCGCCTAACCTATGATGAAAAACCTCTATTAATCAGCGATCGCATTCCTTCGGGTCTACACTTAACTAAACAAATCAAGCAAGCCCTGAAATTATTGCATCAGCGTCATCCTGATGAACCCTACAAAAATTTTCGTGGGGAATTGCAAGAACTCGGCTTTGAACCAGGGTGGGGGAATACAGCAGGACGCGTCCGGGAAACTCTAGAATTGCTGACACGACTAATTGACAGTCCTCAACCTGCTATTTTAGAAGCCTTTGTAGCCCGTATCCCTGCTATTTTTCGTGTCGCCCTCGTCTCCATACATGGTTGGGTTGCTCAACAAGATGTTTTGGGACGAGATGAAACTTTAGGTCAAGTAATTTATGTCCTCGAACAAGCCCGCAGCTTAGAAAATAAATTACAAGCAGAAATCAAACTCGCCGGTCTTGATTTATTAGGTATTCAACCCCATGTAATTATTCTCACCAGGCTGATTCCTAACTGTGAAGGTACAGAATGTAATTTGAAACTCGAAAAAGTTCAAAATACAGAAAATGCTTGGATATTGCGTGTTCCCTTTGGGGAATTTAATCCGGAAATTACCAATAATTGGATTTCTAAGTTTGAGATTTGGCCTTATTTGGAAACATTTGCCTCAGATGCAGAAACAGAATTACTAGCTCAATTTCACGGTCGCCCAAATCTGATTATTGGCAACTACAGTGATGGGAATTTAGTAGCATCGTTATTGTCTCGTAGCTTAAAGGTCACCCAATGTAATATTGCCCATTCCCTGGAAAAACCTAAACATTTATTTAGTAATTTATATTGGCAAGACCTAGAAGAACAGTACCACTTTTCCGCCCAATTCACCGCTGATTTAATCAGCATGAATACCGCCGACTTTATTATTACTTCTTCCTATCAAGAAATTGTGGGGACACCAGACACTATGGGGCAATACGAGTCCTACAAGTGTTTTACTATGCCACAGTTATATCACGTAGTTGATGGCATTGATTTGTGTAGTCCTAAGTTCAACATGGTACCGCCAGGAGTAGACGAAAATAATTTCTTTCCCTACACCCAAAATCGAGATACCAACCTGCGTCAACAAATTTATGACCTACTTTTTCACCGCGAAGATGCTCAAATATTAGGTCACTTAGAAAACCCGCAAAAACAACCAATCTTTGCCATTACTCCCATTACTTCCATCAAAAATCTTACTGGATTGGCTGAATGTTTTGGTAAAAGTCAAGCATTACAAGAGCGTTGTAACTTAATTTTACTAACTAGTAAACTGCATCCAGAAGCAGCCGCCAATTCAGAAGAAGCTGGGGAAATTGAAAAATTGCATAACATAATTGATCAATATCATCTCCATAGTCATATTCGCTGGATAGGGATGCGTCTTCCTACTTGTAATATTGGCGAAGCCTACCGAGTCATTGCTGATGCTCAAGGAATTTATGTCCACTTTGCCCGTTTTGAAGCATTCGGACGGAGCATTTTAGAAGCAATGATTTCCGGTTTACCAACTTTTGCTACTAAATTTGGCGGTGCTTTGGAAATTATTGCAGATGAGGAAAATAAATTTCATCTTAACCCCACAGATTTAGAAGATGCAGCTAATAAAATTTTAAATTTCCTCCAGCAATGTGATAGTCATCCTGAATATTGGCAAGAAGTTTCTGAATCAATGAGCCAGCGCATTCGGAATAAATACAATTGGCAGTTACATACTAATCAACTGTTATTGCTGGCGAAAATGTTTAGTTTTTGGAATTTTGCTGCACCAGAAAATAATGAAGCCAGGGATCGCTATATGGAAACTTTATTTCATCTAATTTATAAACCCAGAGCCGAAAAAATTCTAGAACAGCATATGCATCGCGCTGTTGGGAAATTGGGGATGAGTAATTAAGCCTTAGGTAGAACAGGGTAAATAATTAAAGGTTTGTAGTGAGAACTTTAGTTCTCAAATCAGGACTAAAGTCCTGACTACGAACTGATTTTAGGTAAATTTACATTACTTTACATAGGTTGGTTTTTTCAAGTCATTCTACTTAGGTAGCCAAATAAATTCAGTTTCTAGCTCTTAACAGCTCATCTCTAGTACTTATTTTCAGGCAACATATCATGGATACCAAAGCCTCTAATCACCACTTTATCTATACAGACTGGAGATTAATTGAAACCCAGTTTGACCCCAACCAGTCGCACTCCAGAGAAACCATTTTTACTATTGGTAATGGCTATTTGGGGACACGGGGTAGTTTTGAGGAAGGCTATCCTCGTTCGTTACCTGCTACTTTCATCCACGGTGTTTACGATGATGTGCCTGTAGTTTACACAGAACTAGCCAACTGTCCTGACTGGTTACCGTTAGTATTAATGATCAATGGCGATCGCTTCCGGCTCGATCAAGGTGAGATATTAGAGTATGAGCGCCAGCTGGATGTGCGTTACGGGATTCTCGGCCGTTTTTTGCGTTGGCGCAGTCCCTCTGGCAAAACTATAGATATCCATTGGGAACGCTTTGCTAGTCTAGCAGATGAGCATGTGTTAGGACAACGGTGTCAGTTAACGCCTGTGGATTTTAATGGCTTAATTGAAGTCCAGGCTAGTATTAATGGCTACCCAGAAAATCAAGGTTTTAATCACTGGGAAGATTTAGACCAAGGTAAAATCGACCAAGGAATTTGGCTACACAGCCGCACTCGTGGTTCTCATATAGATATTGGGATGGGAGCTAAGATGACAGTTGTGGGGGTTGATTCTTCTATGCAAGTCAGTACTGTACCTGGCTATCCTACCTTGAGTGCAACTTTTATGGCCACAGCTCAACAAACTGTGACTGTGGAAAAGTGGGTGACGGTTTTTACTTCACGGGATGTTGAGGCACCAGTATTAGCAGCTCAGGAAAAACTCGCCCACTTACCAAACTATAAGACTCTACTTCATGCCCATAAACAGGCTTGGGATGAGGTGTGGGAAAATAGCGACATTGTAATTGAGGGAGACATAACAGCTGCTTTTGCTGTTCGTTACAATCTTTTTCAATTACTGATTGCTGCTTCTAGACATGATGAGAAGGTGAGTATTCCCGCTAAAACTCTTTCGGGTTTTGGTTATCGCGGTCATGTTTTTTGGGATACAGAAATTTTTATTCTGCCCTTTTTTACTTTTACCCAACCGACTTTAGCTCGCAACTTGCTGAGTTACCGCTACCATACCTTAGATGGAGCTAGACGCAAAGCATCTCACTATGGTTATCAGGGGGCAATGTTTGCCTGGGAGAGTGCGGTTACAGGTGATGAAGTTACACCACGTTGGGCGCTTCCTAATGATTTCTACGGTGAAGATATACGGATATGGTGTCGTGATCACGAAATTCACATCAGTGCAGATATTGCCTATGCTGTTTGGTACTACTGGCAAGCTACTGGTGATGATGAGTGGATGCGTGATTATGGTGCAGAGATTATTTTAGATACTGCGGTGTTCTGGGCTAGCCGAGTGGAGTTCAACTCGCAACAAGACCGTTATGAAATTCGTGGGGTAATTGGTGCAGATGAATATCATGAGTTTGCTCACAACAATACCTTTACCAACCGCATAGTACAATGGCATTTAGAAAAAGCCCTGATAGTTGATGATTGGTTAAGTCGCACCTTCCCAGGACGAACCGCACAATTAGCGGAAAAACTACAACTTAATACCGAAGTGCGATCGCACTGGCAAGATATCATCAATAAAATCTGGATTCCCTACGACCCATCAACCGGATTAATTGAGCAGTTTGAAGGATTTTTTCAGTTAGAAGATATTAACTTGGCAGATTACGAACCTCGCCAAAAATCGATGCAAGCTATTTTGGGCATCGAAGGCGCTAATAAACGGCAGGTTCTCAAACAGCCAGATGTATTGATGTTGTTGTATTTAATGAGGGAATCCGCAGATTTTCCTTACAACGAAAAAGCCTTACAGGCTAATTGGGATTACTATGCACCCCGCACTGATATTACTTATGGTTCATCTTTGGGGCCAGCAATTCATGCCATCATCGCCTCAGATTTGGGTAAATCAGTAAGAGCCTATGAAAGATTTATGCAAGCCGCTATGGTAGATCTCGAAGATACTCGCGGTAATACTGCCGATGGCATTCATGGCGCTAGTGCTGGTGGCATTTGGCAGACGGTAATTTTCGGGTTTGGTGGTATTCAGTTCACAGATAACGGTCCCATAGCCAACCCCCATCTACCTCCAGGTTGGACACGCCTCAAGTTTAAACTGCACTGGCGCGGTAAATGGCATGAATTCGATTTACGTCCCCAACAAATATCCCCCAATATCCGGGGAGTGATTTTTGACCTAGATGGAGTATTGACTGATACAGCAGAATACCATTATTTAGCTTGGCAAAAGCTCGCAGATGAAGAAGGTATACCTTTTAATCGGGAAGCTAATGAACCGTTGCGGGGCATATCTCGTCGGGCTTCCTTGATGCTGATCATCAAAGATATAGAATACTCAGAAACCGAAATTCAAGAAATGTTGGAGCGTAAAAACCGCTACTACGTAGAAATGATTCAAAACATCACACCCAAGGATTTATTACCAGGTGCGATCGCTTTATTAAAGGAACTGCGGCAAATTGGAATTAAGACGGCTATTGGTTCGGCTAGTAAAAATGCCCACATGGTTTTAGAGCGATTGGAGATTATTGATTTAGTCGATGCGATCGCAGATGGTTATAGTGTTAAGCAACCTAAGCCAGCACCCGATTTATTTCTGTATGCTGCCAAGCAGCTAAAACTGCCCCCAGAGCAATGTCTGGTGATTGAAGATGCCGCCGCTGGTGTTGAAGCTGCGTTAGCTGCTGGTATGTGGACAGTAGGCTTAGGCCCCACTGAACGCATAGGTGCGGCTCATATTGTTTTGCCCAACCTAGCAAATATCAAGTGGGCAGATCTGCAAGCTCAGTTGACTAATGTTACCCTGTAAAACTTTGCCCATTAATAGAACTATAAATCTGCAAATTAGATTCTTTCTTCACAAGTTCCTCAAATTCTTGTCGTACATTTAACTTACATCTTGCACCAGGCGACTGGAAGTAACGGCTACTACACAGGTAAAACCCAATACGGTTCAGTTAGAGCCAAAAACCTTAAATAGAGTAGGTTGGGTTGTTCGCGCTAGCGTTGCGGAGCAATGGAACGAAACCCAACATTTCCGGGGATTTGTTGGGTTTCGCTATCGCTTAACCCAACCTACTTTTCCTCTTAAGTGAACCGTATTGAGGTAAAACCTTGATTTTCTGTGCTTTCTGCCCAGGAAGTTCGGCGAAACTCAGACGAGCCGCCGACTTAGTTTGTATAGCCGCGATTTATAATCGCCAGGGCTAGATGCTTTTAAGAAAACCATTTTATGTCTATTCCTAGAATAGAACTGTAAAAAATGCAATCAATAATAAATATTTTTCAGCAGTTAATTACTTACATCTCAGAAGCAGTTAATAAAATTTTCAGCCCTAGAGATGATGATTATCCAGAAACAGGAGTACAACCATTTGAGGGAGATCCATCTGATAAAAAGCACCATTAAAAGGTCTTTGTTAGTTGGGTAATAATTCACATGTGCTGGATTTTCAGTGACTTGGCGACTTTATCTATTACTGAAAAGGTTAGTACAATGACTGTAGTTAGGAAAATTAATCATGAGTTAGCGATCGCGGGACAAATTACACCACAACAATTCCAATTAATAGTTGATGATGGTTATAAGTCTGTAATTAATCTCCGGTCGCCAGATGAAATAGACTTACTCGATCATGAACAAGAAAAAATGGAATTTTTCGGATTAATATACATTAATTATCCGACTAAAGTTGAAGAAATTACCCATCAAGCTGCCTTTGAGATATTTCAGATAATTAAAGAACTACCGAAACCCATGCTTATACATTGTGATAATGCCATTCGGTCAGCAGCTATCGTATTTTTATATATTGCTAACAAACAAGGAATTGATTTTGAAACAGCATGGCAAAGGGCGCTTGATTTAGGTTTGCTAGAGTTTAAATAAGTGAAGTAATTTAAATTGAAATTAGCTTTTTTAGATAAGTTATATTACTTGCTTTATTTATTAAAAAACCCTAAATTTAGCAACATAAAATCATAAGCCAGCAAAAAATAAAAGGTGCTAAAAATGACTAAAACTCTTGTAAATGTTACCCTAATCATGGTAAATCAAGAGCTAGAAACCATTCTAGAAACTTATCCTAATCATCCACATCAGGAAGCTTTTTCACACCCTGACATCAGGCAATGTCTCATTGCTTATATTCTCAATAGAATCCCTAACCATTACATCACAGTTGATCAAGAAGCAAAAGACAAAGTATTCACTAACTTAAATGATTTGTGGCACTCAATCGAACACAAGTTGCACATCGAAGCCATAATTCACCAAGGAATTGAGAAAGTTTTGTGTGAGCAAGCACAAGAGGTTAATCGGCATATTCCAGAGGTAGCTAATCCCAGTTTGATAGCATCTGATTGGTTTGGGTAGTCCCACCAAATTCCTGTAACTTCTGAGAAAGCCATACTAGAACATCATCAACATCTGTAAGTTGCTCTCCTGGCGGTGTCACGGGACGATTTACCATGACTACTTTCAGTCCCAATTCCCGTGCTGCCACAATTTTGGCATAGGTAGCATCACCACCGCTATTTTTGCTAACGATGGTGTCAATGTTGTGGTGAATCAAAATTTCCCGCTCATTATGCAAGTAAAAAGGCCCGCGATCGCACAAAATTATCCCCGGTGGTACTAAGGCATTTGCTTGGGGAGGGTCAATCATTCGCATCAAAAACCAAATTTCTTGCAGGTGAGCAAAAGCCGGAATTTCTTGCCTACCAATAGTTAAAAATACCCGGTTTGCCTGATTTACTAAAGCTGCGGCTGCGGCTTGAATATCTTCCACTTCGAGCCAGCGATCGCCACTTACCTTTTCCCAAGGTCGGCGAATCAGTTTCAACCGGGGTACATTAGCTTCTGTGGCGGCCTCCGCTGCATTGAAGGCAATTTGATGAGCAAAGGGATGAGTAGCATCAATCAACAAATCAATCTTCATTTGCCGCAGATACTTAGCTAGTCCAGCCACACCACCAAAACCCCCAATTCGCCAATCACCCAAGGGAACTGATGGTTCACGGGTACGACCAGCTAAAGAAGTAATTGCCTCAATTCCTGGCATCGTCGCTACTCTAGCAGCTAATTCTGTAGCATCGCTGGTTCCACCCAGAATTAAAACACGCATCACCATACTCTTCTCTGGGGTCGTTTTTCTGGGGACAGTTTTATCCAATATCTAGAATGGGGGAATTTTCGCTAAAACTCCTTTTTTCAGTGGTTCTGGTCTTTCTGACCAAGGTAACAAACCATCAGGTTTAGCGTAATATTGACTGGCACAGTCTAATACAGCAGATGCAGTGCCATCAACGGCTAAATCACCAAATAAATATGTTAATTTGCCATTACTAGCAAAGGCGACAACACAAGAACGATTACAAGCACTCATACATTCAACTTCTTGAATGGGAAATTCATCTCGTAATTCCCAATTTTGTGCTAAATCTTGAAGATTTTTGAGTAATTTTTCACCCCCGCTTTCACCTAGACGTTTTCCATTTTCCCAAACGCTAGCGCAGGTTTTGCAAACAAATAAAGTATGGGTGGCTACACCCAAAGAATTAGTATTGGCAGTATGAGCAGCAGTCATCTGTACCTCGCAGATGTGTAGAATTTAACAGTATACTGAGTTCGGCGGGCGTTCTGACTGGGAAACTCAAAAGGTGTTTGATCTTTTGCTTTACCTTCACAGCTGCGGGACAGTGCCGGATTTGCACCGAGCTTTCCCCTTTACCTCTAGTAGCTGACCTCTACTAGAACCGAATGTTTTATTTATCTTATCACTAATGCCAATAATCGTTTCAGTACACGTTACAAAATTTGTACTATTTAAAACTGGCAAAAAACAAAATTACTTAAGCCAAAATTAAAGCTACTTCTTTGGCAAAGTAAGTCAAAATTAAATCTGCACCCGCTCTTTTCATACTAGTTAAAGTTTCCAAAATTATCTTTTTTTCATCAATCCAACCCATGCGTGCAGCGGCTTTAATCATGGCATATTCACCACTAACGTTATACGCTGCTACAGGTAGGTTTGTGGCGTTACGGACTTGATGAATGATATCGAGGTAAGCTAAAGCAGGTTTTACCATGACAATATCTGCTCCCTCAGCAATATCTAATTCCACTTCTTTTAAAGCTTCTTTGGCATTAGCCGCATCCATTTGGTAAGTCTTTTTATCACCAAATTTGGGAGCAGAATCTAAAGCATCGCGGAACGGGCCATAATAAGCAGAAGCGTATTTAGCAGAGTATGCCAAAATTCCCACATCAATATAACCTTCTGCATCCAGCGCTCGACGAATAGCACCGACTCTACCATCCATCATGTCGGAAGGTGCGACGAAATTTGCCCCAGCTGCTGCTTGGGAAATGGCCATTTTCACCAACACTTCCACGGTAGGATCATTGACGATAGTACCCTTGTCATCGATTAAACCATCGTGACCATGAGTAGTGAAGGGATCCAGCGCCACATCAGTTATGACGATCATGCCTGGAACTGCTTTTTTAATAGCTTTGACAGTCCGCTGGACTAAACCATCTGGGTTGTAGCTTTCTGTCGCATGGTCATTTTTGAGTTTTGCGGGAATTACTGGAAACAGAGCGATCGCCTTAATTCCTAAACCCGCAACTTGCTGAACTTCGTTTAACAATAAATCTAGGGAATAGCGATAGCAATCAGGCATAGAAGCAATTTCAAATTTTTTCCCCTCACCTTCAGTGACAAACATCGGATAAATCAAGTCGTTGACACTGAGAATTGTTTCCCGCACCATGCGCCGTAAAGTTTCTGTCCGGCGTAGACGACGAGGGCGATAACGCAGGATATCGGTTGCAACTGAAGGATTTATAGAGGTCATACTCAACGCTGAATGATATTGATTATCATTATTTTTGCATAAAATCGATAGCTCACAATATCCTAATTGCCAATGGAGCAGTATTTTTTCCAAGACGAAGCTATCCAGCGATGCGGTTGAAATTTTCCCACACACCAAAAAATATCGAACAAGGAATTGAAATTCTCGGTCGTCTGCTCAAGAAATATCTAACTCCTAGCTTGAGAAGCTGTAATTTTAAGTTGTAAAAATTAGCCCCTAAAAGGAAATATTCTTTCAGTTTCTAGGCTCTTAAAAATAAACTTACATGCTTTAAATTCTCAAAATCTATAACCCACACCGCCTTGTACAGAAATAGCGGCACCGCCACCACCTCCACGATAGGCATCAAAAGCAATAATGGCGTTACCAAAAATCACAGTATTACTATTGGGGACAATGTAATCAATACCTGGTTGTAAAGCAAAACTGATTTTATTTCCCACAGGAGAAGAATTATCTCTGTCACCACCAGCCAAAACTAAACCAGCCCCTAAGTAGGCATCAGTTTGCCAATTTATCGGGACATCGTAAGAAACCGTGGGTACAATAGCTGTATTTCTGCCAACCAAAGCTTGAGCGCGGAAAGAGAGGGGCGATTCTAAAAGCTTATAACGAGCCGCTACAACTCCACCGACTTGAACCCCATCAGTAAGACCAACAGTTGGCCCGACACCAACATAGCTACCGTAGGCGACTTGAGCCTGTGCTGGTTGAGAACTAATAGCCACACTCAAGACTGAGCCAGCTGTCAAAAACGAAACCAAACATAGAATATGTTTCATTGCCACATGCCTCACACCATCTTGAAGTTAACGGTTCGTTTGAATACTTATATTATCGCTATTACTGATAAATAAGTAATGGGTAATGGCAAGGAAATTATTGCAGGAGAGTAGAGGGGAAGAAGCAAGAGCGGAAGATACTTCTCAATCCCCAGTACTCTAGCCCCTATTCTACGGACAACGAGGATGAATCCCGCCTTGAGTACAGATGTAAGCTAGTTGCCTAGTATCTAAATTTTTGGCTTGAGAAAAATCAACTCCTCTGACGACAGCAGATATTGAGCCGATGTCTGGCATTTGTACAAATTGATCTTCTGGGTTTTGTCTAGCAGGAGCAATTATTGCTCCTTGAAAATCAGCACCTGCGACATTGGCCCCACGTAAATCAACAAAACTCAGGTCAGCATTTTGTAAGTTGGTATTTTCCAATCTAGCGGAGCGTAATACAGCGCCAGTTAAACGAGTTGCACTTAGGTTGGCATTACTAAGATTTGCCCGATCTAAATAAGCTCCAGA
Source organism: Nostoc sp. CCY0012 (assembly GCF_963920855.1). Taxonomy (NCBI): domain Bacteria; kingdom Bacillati; phylum Cyanobacteriota; class Cyanophyceae; order Nostocales; family Nostocaceae; genus Nostoc; species Nostoc sp. CCY0012. The sequence continues at coordinate 18,417 of NZ_CAWUDM010000054.1, forward strand.
TAAATCGGCCCCTCGCCAATCAGTACTAGTTAAATTGGCATAAGATAATTGTGTGCCGATGGCGATCGCCCGAGTCAAACGAGCGGCGGACAAATTAGCTTCGTTGAATTTTGCATCACCTAAATCAGCGCCAGTTAAGCTAGCATTCTCTAAAACTGCACTGCGAAAATCAGCCCCTACTAGCTGGGTGCTGCTGAGATCAGTGCCAATTAGTCGCGCATGGGATAAGTTGGCCCTATTGAGGGTAGCGCGGCTTAAATCGCTCCGATTCATGACAACTCGACTGAGATTAGCATCAGTAAAGTTGGCTTGTTTCATTTGAGCTTGACTCAAATCAGCTATTTCATCATCATAGGTATCCCACCGTCCATCTGCACCAGCACCCCGGAAGCGACTGTTCTTAAAGCTGGCTTGGTTAAGGTTGGCTGACTTGAAGTTAATTCCCGACAAATCAACGTTGTCTAAAACCAAGTTGAAAAAGGAAGTCCCTGGGGTACCACTTTGACCTAATTGGATGCGACTGAGATCCAGTCCTGCGGTTTGACCACTGTGAACGCTGAGAATTTTGTTAATTGTCTGCTGGTTCATGTGTAATCGCTGTTGTCGCAATTCCCTCTCTGGGGATGCATTGCTACCCACAGAATCTAGTTCACCTGCTAAAAACTGATTTTTGTTGTTTAATTCGGGGATGGCTTTGGGGCCGACACTTGTTAATGCTTGTTGAATTGTATTGATGAGGATGGGGTTAGTTTCTTTAACCAGAAGATCCGTCAGAAATTGGATGGACTGAGTGTCATTGAGACTACCCATAGCTAGAATTAAACCTTGACGTTCCTCGATGGTAGCGCCAGAACTGGGACTTAATTTTTCTACGAATGCGAGAAACTTTTGGCTATTAATTTGCTTGACTTCTCGGCGGGTCTGCTGTGTTTGGATATAAACTTGGGTAGCAACCAAAGTCCCCAGCACAGCAATCATACTGCTCAGAGCTACAGCAAACAGCGTCAGGCTGGGATTTTGCCGCATTCGTCGCCACAGGTTCGGGGTATTTGTAGTTTCCCCTGTGAGCATGGCCATAGATACTGGGTTTAATTGCTCTGGCTGCTGTTGACCCTCAGCATTAGCTGTAGTTGGCGATGGTAAAGCCTGACTGGTATCTATAGTATAAGTTCCTGCCAACCAATCATGGAGTGCGCGACGACCCCGACGTGATGGCAAAGCTATTCCTTCTCCTAGCACCATCAAGACAGCCAAAAATGTGAATAGTCCTAAATTGGGAAAAGCAAAGCTGTAGCGCCAAAGAATATAGGCAATGGAAACAGGTACAGTCCAGCGACCAATTCCTTCCCGCGCTACAGCCGCCGCTAAACCGGGAGACTGGCCTTGCTCGTTGACCACTCGGACACCAAACTTGCGCTTGGGAATAGTACTCCCTGATTTAGCTAGTAAGTATAATTGCCACCATGAAAGCGTTACAGGCGCTAATAAAGCGATGAGCCACAAAAAATTCGTCGGGGCTGCTACGTTGCGAATGCTGTGAGTCACAGGTAATGCTAAAGGTCGGGCGATCGCTCTTTCTGTGACTACTAGCACTGGATGCAGAGGCACTCGATTGACATCGCTTCTGGAATTGGCATACACACCTAGTCCAAAAGGAACTAACCCACTGACCACCACCAGTGTAATTTCAGTTGCCCAAGCAGCAAGACGCCTAGTATTTAAGGGCAACGAATGGGCTGTTTCCGGGTCTTTTGGCTGGCTAGATTGAGTAGTCTTTCTCCTCACAATTGGGGTCGCCATTGCATAATTCCTTTGTATTTATTTTTACGTTGCTCTCGGCACAGTTAAAATAGACTATTGCTTATTTTGAAAGTTACCAGATACAAAAAATTTGTATCCAAGATACACTAAGAAACCTATTAGTGCCAGACTAACTACAGAACTAACTAGTTTCAGCACTGTTTGTAGCATTGCTAGGCCCAATAGCGCCCCCACACCTGCCACTATCAGTTTTGTTGTGCCAGACAAGTTATTAAACCAAAGCCGCAGTTTTACAAAGTGCGATTTAACATTGAGAAAATCAGACGGCGATGCTTGGGATTTTTCTGCTTGTTTCCCCACGTTTAAAGATTTAGAGTTGATTTCTGCCTCTAAGTTTTGCAGGCGACGTTGCAAGTCTTCTTCGGGTTGAGGATTCATAATTTTATCCTTCATACTAGAACATTAGTTCATCAATAAATCTACCAAATCCGGTTGGGGGATGTTGGAATATCCCTCTGGGGATAAGCGGGATCTAGTCCCCAATAACTAATTACTGAGGAACATAGGCAAATTGTTATCGTCTTTTTATATCAGACTATTTATTTCTATCTTGCTTTCAAAATAGTCAGGAGCATAAATAATTATGAATAAGCTGAGGCTACTTACGGTTGTTCCTATGGCTTTGGCAATGACTTTGGCGCTTACTGAAGCTAATTTGGCCGAAGTCCCACGGCTCCAAATTAATCCCAAGTTACCTTCAAATCCACTGGTTTTAAATGGCACATCTGGTGGGACAGTTTCTAGTAATTGTGGCAACATTGCTCAAGAACCTAATCACATCATTCAGTTAACCAAGCCACAGCCTTACTTACGATTAACAGTTGACGGTCCTGGACAGCCAACATTGCTCATTAATGGGCCTGGAGGACGTTTCTGTGTGTTAGCCGATGATTACTCTGGTAGTAAACCGGAATTATCTGGTTATTGGCAGGAAGGAGAATATTCACTATATGTGGGTAATTTATTGCCACAGCAGCATAACTATACCCTCTCGATTTCACAACACAAAAAACCGCCGAAGTAACCCTCTCCTGTCACGCTGCTAACCACAGGTTTTGCTGCAATTGTCGGGTTATATCGGTGAGTTAGGCGTATGTCACGTGTGCAATGGCAGTATGAGATTTTGACTTGTAAAATGTAAACAGCAAAAAATTCTCTATTCTTATGACTGTCAAAATCCAGGCTAAAAAAGATCAATTACAGGGAAGCACTAATAAACAAACAGAAAACGAAAAAGTTCTATGCTCTCATTGTCAGCGCACCGCTACAAACGGTATTAAATGTAAAGGGATTTGTGTGGCTGATAATGACTATTAAAGTATTAATTGTATCGCTCCTGAATATTGTAATTTGCATTGGGGAGCAGGTTTTAATGACCCAAAGTATTACCTGTACAGTGTACAGAGATAAATATGGAGTGGAGAACATACTGGACTGACATAGCTAATTTTGTGCATTAGCAAATGTCCCGATAATCGGCGGTTTCTGACATCTAAAATAATGCACTGCTTGATGTATGTCAGTCCACTACAAAAATTTAAAAGGCTGAGTTTTGAGTAAAAACATTAGCCCCTAGCCTTTAGAAATGAAAAAATTACTAGTTTTTAGCATCTCTATAATCAGCATCCCACCAACAGCGGGGTAAACTTTCTCCCGAAGGAAAAACTAAATTTTCCTTTTTAAAGGAATCAGGTTCTTGTTCTTCTTCTCCTTCTTGCTCTTGTGCATGAACGATATGATTATTAGGGTCAATTAATTCTTGAAGATCCAGAATTTTGATGAGATCACCACTGTCTTTAATTTGTAAAAACATATAATTAGCCTCACTAAGTTTACACCAAAAAATTATGCAAATTACAGGACAACTTGCCTACCTATTAACTCCTAAATATTGACTGAACTGGATTGTTCAACTAGTTTCTTAAACCGCAGATATGCTTGTTCTGGTGTCAGCGGTTCCGATTCTTGTTCGTTAGGAATGTAGTATTGCCTACTATCAGGAAAATGACGCACCAGAAAACTAGGTATTAAACCCAACTTCAAAGCCTTTTTTCCAAGTTCTTCTGCTGTTTCTGCCAAAGAATACTCATCATGAAAACCAGATGTATTCATGTCGCTAACCTCCTGAAAGAGGATTGCTTAAATAGCAAATTATGGACAATCAAAGCCCAAAACTTACATTTCTCGTTGGTATTTCTCTAAAATATCTACTAAATTTACTTGACATTGTAGTGGGAGTAAATCAATTAAGGGCAGTTCTCCTCTACCACCGCCAATTTTCACTGGAATGGATTTTAAAACTGCTAGAACTTGGTCTTCGTTAACGGTATTAGCAGTAATTAAGGGATATAACTGTTCTGCAACGATAGTATGCAGTTTGGCATCAGATAAGTAAAGATGCCATTTAGCAATGTCCATATAGACGCCTTCGCCAATTTCCGATGCTAGGGCTTCCAGTAATTCTGTGGTATTTGTCGTAGCCATAAAAATCACCTTATATCAAATAAAGAGTGCGAACTCTCAAGATATTTAGCATTATCGCGCAATTATTCAATTGGATTCTACTACCACAGGTTACAACGCCCCAACCTCAACAGTCCATCTTCAGGTGGATTTTGGTGGAGTTTCAGAGTAGTTAGCGATCGCACTAATATAAATCAGATGCACCAACAATACTACTGCCCAACTGGCCGTTAACCAAGGTAGCCACTCCCAGGTAGTTGCTTTTAAAGTCTGGACAAACCATAAACCGGAATTAATTGCCGAAGCCGCTGCTACATGCACAGCAAAATTCATCCGGTCGTCTAACTTGCGGAAATCTGGGTCTTTGCGATCGGGTTTGCGAGGCCAACGAGGAGGCATAAGGATTTTTTACAGACTGGAACATAGTAGCAACACAGTTTGTGGCTGTGTATTTACTTATTTTAAGGTTTTTGGGGTCTATTGTGACAACGCGCCAAAAATTACGTAACTTGCAAGCCCATAAAATCCCAATTGATGTTTTTCCTAATGCAAACTAGAATATCGGAAATTTATTAACCAACGCCAATCTAGCAAAAAGAAAAGCTATTAAAGGAAAAATATTGCTTCATCAACCAATGGGGTGACCTTTCAATTTCCTGCTGTTAAAAATGATTCATCTTTTTGATAGAGGGAGCTAATGAATCCACTAGTGAAGATGTAAATAACCAACCGTTAGAGGTGGATCAAGATGGCTAAAGCAAACCCAGTGGAAATCCAAAAGCACTTGAAAGGCGTTGATTATCCTGCTGATAAGCAAACCCTAATTAAGCACGCTAAAAAACAAGGGGCTGACCGTGAATTACTCTCAATTTTAGAGCAATTACCAGAAAATGAGGAGTACGATAACCCCACAGATCTGAACAAAGCTATAGGCGATATTGTCTAGGTTATGGTTCTGGCGGCAAATAGTCTCCTGATTTTCCGCCAGTTTTACTGATTAATTGAATCGATTCAATTTTAATCGACTTTTCTAATGCTTTTGCCATATCGTATAGAGTCAAAGCTGCAACAGAAACGGCAGTTAAAGCTTCCATTTCTACACCTGTTTCCGCTTTGGTTTTGACTGTGGCATGAATTTCATAACCGGGAAGTTGCGGATCTGGTGTCACTTCAACTGTAATTTTTTGTAGTGACAAAGGATGACACAAAGGAATTAAATTAGCTGTTTGTTTGGCTGCCATAATTCCCGCTATCCTAGCAGTTGCCAAAACATCGCCTTTGGGGGCATTGCCGGCTTGAATGGCCGCAAAGGTTGTAGGCAGCATTCTCACTTTAGCAGCAGCGATCGCCTGACGGACAGTAGGCACTTTATCAGACACATCCACCATCTGGGCTTCGCCTTGATGATCTAAGTGAGTTAAGTCAGTAGAATTAAATAAAAAATTGTCTTGCATTATTTTGTGAGTCCATGTTAAGATAATTTTCTTGTAGGGGTTAAGGGCGTGTAGCTCAGTGGACTAGAGCACGTGGCTACGGACCACGGTGTCGGGGGTTCGAATCCCTCCTCGCCCGTTAAAGAAGAAGGCAAAGTAGAAAATTTTCTATTCTGCCTTCTTTTTTGCTTAAATCTTGTCTACTTTAAAAACTGTAGTTTGCCGTCAAGATTATGGAATTGCTGCCTGAGGTCGCAATGATATAAAACTCCACTTTTGATGTATAGACAAGGTTTAGTTACTATTGTTGAACGAATAGGAATCTTCAGCACGACCTAAAGCAAAGTCCAGGGAATGGCGGAGGTCATGACTAGACAAGGTAAGAAAAATGATTAATGCCAGAAAAGTTAAACCAGCACTAGAAGCAAACATATTGCGGTAGCCTACTTGGGCGGCCACAGAACCGAGAATCGGCCCAGCGATGGCAATGCCAATATCCAAGCCTACCAGAGAAACGCCAAATATCCGCCCTCGTTCATGGGGCCGGGCGCGGTCTGTCATCATAGCTGCCATCATGGGAATTGCTGTCCCGGAAGCAGCGCCTTGAATAAAGGCTGATATTAAGAACACAGCAACGCTGTTGGCTTGCCATATGCCTACCATTGCTAAAGTGTAGGCAATCAAGCTCATAGTAATAAACAAACCCCGTCCATAGACATCAGAAGCCCGACCGATAAATAACCTGACATTAAAACTAGCGATCGCCGCGACTGTGTAAAATAACCCTGGATTTAAATCGACATTAGTGGATTTAATAAATAACGGCACAAAGGTATGCAAAGTCCCTAAAACCACACCAATCAACAACATGACGACAGCGGGAATCCGCACACGGGGCGTAAATAGTAGTTGCCAAAATTGATTTTCAGAGTTTTTAGTCTCTGATATCTCATGCACAGTGGGATTAACAATAGGCACGATACATAATAAACCGGCAAAACCCAAAGCCGCCGATAAGAGAAATAAAGGAGTGTAACCAGCCCCAGCTTGTACATATCCCCCCAAGGCTGGCCCAATAGCCACACCCAAAGGATTAACTAAACTCATGTAGCCAATGACTTCACCGCGATTTTGCACTGGGGCTAAATCTCCCACCAAGGCCATAAAAGCGGTACCAAAAGCCGCAATACTCAGTCCATGAAAGGCACGCAACACCATTAATGGCCCCAGCGATGTCGCCAGTAAATAACCCAGAGGAGCGATCGCTACTGCTGCCATGCCAATTAGTAGGACAATTTTCCTACCCCGCCGGTCTGCTAAGTTGCTACACCAAGGGCGAAACAGCAACATCCCAATAGCAAAACTGCCCATGACAATGCCAATTTGTTGACTGGTAGCGCCGATCTCCTCAATATACAAAGGTAAGGTGGGCAATAACGAAGCAATACTAGACCAGAATAATAAACCTGCCGTAAATAACACCAGCAGGTTACGTCGCAATTCAGCGTCTAATGTGTGAAGAACTTTCAAAACAGATATCAGTTTATTGTGTATGTGTTTCTCACATTGTTACGTTACTTAACATTTTGCGCTACTACTTCCCGCACCCGATAGATGGGGCGACCTTGAGATTCATGGTAAGTACGCATGAGTAATTCAGCCAACAAACCAAAGCAAAACAACTGTACGCCGGTCACTAACAGTAGAACCGCCAAAATCAACAACGGACGGCTACCAATAGTTTCACCCAAAGCTAACTTGATGAAAGTCAAATACATACCGATCAATGTACCTGTAACTATGGAAACCAAACCCAACAACCCAAAAACGTGCATTGGGCGGGTGAGGAACTTCTTCATAAAGTAAATAGTTAACAAATCCATCATCACGCGAAACGTCCGCCAAATGCCATACTTACTGCGGCCAAACCGCCGCGCATGGTGACGCACAGGAACTTCGGTAATTCTCGCCCCTTCAATGAAAGCCAAGGCTGGTAAAAAGCGGTGCAGTTCTCCATAGAGATTCATATCCGCCACCACTTCCGACCGATAAGCCTTGAGAGAACAACCGTAATCATGCAGTTTCACCTCAGTCACCTTACCAATCAACCAATTGGCAACTTTAGAAGGAATCAAGCGCGACACCACAGCATCTTGACGTTTATGTCGCCAACCACTGACCAAATCGTAACCTTCTGCCAACTTAGCCAATAACATGGGAATATCAGCCGGGTCATTTTGTAAGTCAGCATCCAAAGTAACGATCGCCTGACCAATGGCATAATTAAACCCAGCCGACATCGCCGCAGTTTGACCGTAATTCCGCCGCAACAGCACCGCCTTTAAATCAGGACGAATTTGCGCTTGTTCCTTAAGATACTCAGCCGAACCATCGGTAGAACCATCATCCACACAGATAATTTCATAACTAAAATTACCACCAACACTAGAAGCGATCGCCTCCAACAAAAGCGGTAAACTTTCCACCTCATCACGCACTGGTACCACCACCGAAACATCCGGGACAATCACCGAAATTGCCCCATTATCCTCATTCAACTTCCCGGAAATTACTCCACCCCTCATAATTCCTCAGCGTCCTCAGCGTCTCTGTGGTTGATAACTCTGCAAAACCCTACCAGCACCTCGCAGCTGCTGATAGTATGACCGACTCACCCCATCTCCCTGTTCCGAGAGAACATCAATACCTATACCATTACGGCCCTGTTCCTTCCCCGAACTATGGATGTAAGAATTATCACCCAAATACAGCCCCACATGAGTAGCTTTTTGGGGTGTGCCAAAAAACACCAAATCGCCTGGCGCTAACTCAGCTATAGTAATTTTCTGGGTAAAAGCTTCCTGCTGATAAGCATCCCTCGGTAACCAAACACCCATTGAAACAAATGCTGCTTGCATTAACCCCGAACAGTCGTAATTTGGCCCCACCGTACCACCCCAAAGGTAATAATTAGACTGTTGCATCGCCGCTTGGGTAAAAGCAATCACATCTGGGATGCACTTTTTAATCTCAGACTCAGAAAATGATTTAGCCTGATAAAGTACAGTAGCAGGTTGTAAGATACCCAAATCAACAAAAGATACCCACCCTGGATAATCATCCTCACACAAACACACCTCAACCGCCGATTCCTGATGATTTGATGTGATCCGCAAATGTCGCCCAGCAGCAGCTTGAGTTGCCAAACGCGTACATTCAGGAGAATCATATAAATTCAGGTCAGCGATACAGTGGTATTCTGCCGATGTCCAATTTAGGATTTGGGATTCTGGATTAGAGAGCATTCTGCAATGATTTTCTTTCAAAAAGACGAACAACTCGAAAATCTTGGTAATGGCATTTTAGAGGCCACGTGGGCAACATTTCCCACCTTAGCCCGTAACCAAGTCGCTTTAACTTGGATTGTTTATGATCCGCCAGTACCAGTAAACACTGGTGGTGCGTTGACACCTGATGCTTTTTGGAACCATAGTGTACGTGGTTTTACGTATCGTGGCGTTGAACGAATTTATCCCGCAAGTGTAGTTAAACTATTTTATTTGGTAGCAGTCAACGAATGGCTAGAAAAAGGCATGAGCAACAATTCTCAGGAATTGACACGAGCCTTGCGGGATATGATTGTTGATTCTAGCAATGATGCTACCAGTTTAATTGTCGATATTCTTAGTGGCACGACTTCGGGGCCAGAGTTACCCACCGGGCCCTTTGAAACCTGGAAATATCAGCGTCACATTGTTAACCGCTATTATCAGTCTTTGGGCTGGGAAGAAATGCAGACAATTAACGTCTGTCAAAAAACTTGGGGTGACGGCCCTTATGGACGGGAAAGGGCATTTTATGGAGAAATGTTAGAAAATCGTAACATGGTCACCACCAATGCCATTGCTAGGTTACTTCATAGTATCGTTGGTGGGGTGGCAGTTTCCAGTGGGCGATCGCAAGCCATGATGAGTTTGCTCAAACGCAGTATCAATCCTGATGATTTACCCACAGATGTAGAAGAAGATCAAGTTACAGGTTTCTTGGGTAGTGGACTGACACCAGATGCTCAACTTTGGTCAAAAGCTGGTTGGACAAGTCAAGTGCGTCATGATGCCGCGTATATTGAATTACCGGATCAGCGACCTTACATTTTAGTAGCATTTACTGAAGGTAAAGCCAACGCCAAAAGCCGAGAAATTTTACCATTTATTTCTCAGCGATTTGTGGAAGCAATTAGTAGTTTTTGACGCACTCCCCGCAATTGAATTGCGGGGATTCTGGGTTATCTACTAATAATAACTAAGCGCATTTTACTAAACTTTTAACTGAATTTAGTTATTTTCCGCACAATTTGTGCTGTCAAAACTTGGGGTTTATTGCTGACGCGATCGCTTGTTTTTGTCCCATCTGCCAAAATTGCGGTATCTTCGTGTCATTAACCTTTGGGTAGAGTTAGCATCATCTACCAGACAGTATATTGGGAGGGATGCAATAACACATTAGGAATCACAAAGCATCATCCCAAAATAGTGCTTTTCATGTGAAAATCGCAAATCCTGATTAAATATAGTTAATTTGTTCTTCGGTTCCCTGTAAGCTATGACATCTCCTGAGCCTCAAACTGATTTTGAAGAAAATGTTTCCCCAACCTTAGACGAGCAAACCCCTGAACAACGTCTGTGGCTGCGATTCTTGTTAGCTTTAGTGCTGATCTTCGGGGGTGGAACAGCTATAGTTTGGCGTGTCCTAGCTCCCATAAATCAAACACCATCTGCTGATATCCAAACTCCAGGGGTACGAGTTAAGGTGGCGACAGTTCAAAGCGGTACAGTTGAAGATAGTTCAGATTTTGTGGCTAGCTTAAAGTCCCAGCGTTCAGTGCAGATACCATCAAAAATTCCCGGTCAAGTTACCCAGGTATTCGTCAAAATGGGTGATGCTGTAGCCGCCGGAACTGCATTGATGCAGGTAGACCTAAGAGCATCTACAATCAATGAAATTAATGCTGCCAATCAGGCTGCTGTAGCACAAAGGGAAAATGCCCGTGCTAGACTCCAGTCCCTAGAAGCTGCTCGACAATCTCAAATGGCTGATTTGAGATCGCAGCAACAGGAATATGAAAAATATGCTGATCTAGCAGCCCAAGGCGCTGTCTCTCGACAAACTAGGGATGAATATGCTAACAGGCTCTCAACAGCTAATGCTAATATTGGCGCTATTAATTCCCAAATTCAAGGCCAGCAAGCCACCATATTGCAGGCAGAACAAGCCATGCAACAAGCCCAAGCAAATATTCAACAACAACAAATCCAGCCCCAGAGTTACAGAATTACAGCCCCCTTTAGTGGCACTATTGGTGAAATGCCAGTGAAAGTAGGTAATTTAGTCAATACTTCTACACCATTGGTAACAGTTTCTCAGAATCAACCCTTAGAAGTTCACATCACTGTGCCACCAGAACAAGCTTCCCAAATACGTCAGGGAATGCCTGTAGAATTGTTAAATCCCCAAAATCAAGTTTTGAGTACTAGTGAAATATCTTCAATTGCTCCTGATACCAACAGTGAGCGGTCATCAATTCTCATCAAAGCACTTTTTAATAATACTGAAGGGCAGCTACGACCGAATCAATTAGTTCGGGCCAGAGTAATTTGGAATCAGCGTTCTGGGGTATTAATCCCCACCAAAGCGGTGTCTCGTCTAGAAGGGGAAACTGTTGTCTATGTCTTAGAAAAAGAAAATTCTTCACAAGGCTCATCTCAATTCATAGCTCGGCAAAGACAGGTAAAGTTAGGCAATAGCAGAGATGATTATTACCAAATTATTGCCGGATTACAACCTGAAGATATTATAGTTACTTCTGGATTACTAAATCTTAAAGATGGGGTACCCATAGTCCCGGAATCTTGATAAGTAGTTAAACAAAATTAATTACACAAAATTAAGGTATGAAACCCTTATCCAGACTGGAAACTCATGTGTAAATAATTCTGTGCGATTACTTAAGTGTGATTTAGGGGCTTCCAAAGAATAAATGATCCAATTTACGCAAATAATATTTGTTGTCTTCCCTCTATTCCCCACTCCCTTTATACTTGCAAATGCTATGAAAATGATTATCATTAAATTATGAATGTACCGATGATTACCGTTGTTGCTGGTGTTTCTGGCTGTGGCAAAACTCATTGGATTTGCCAACAGCTACGCAAGACTTCTGCTGCGGAAAACGTGATTTATTTTAGTCCGGGGACGGGAAATGTCCCCATTGACCAGATCCGCTTAAATGCGGAGTTTCCAGAGGTGAAGGTTGTTAGTGAACAACAAGAATTAGAATTTCTCAGCCAGCTAACAGGCTCAGAGATGGTTTATATAGAATTAGGTTTTTACTTGGAATTAAAAGCAATTGAGCAAATATTAGGAAATTTATCATACCAGTCTGTGGCAGTCTTACCACCACACCTCGAAGATTCTGAATATCACGTCTGGGCAGAAAAAATTGTTAAAGGTATAAATATTGATACAAACATTACCCAAAACCAGATTTGGCGCGCCCCTACCATTGGTCAAGTCATCGATGAGGAGAGTTTAAATGAATTTTGGTATGAACTATCCCACGGTGCGTATGGTAAAGTGAGCCGTGCCAAGGGAATTTTTGATGTTGCAGATGGTAGGTCATTATATGCAGATTTTGTCTTAGGTGTACCCACCATAGATTTTCTGGAGTTAGATTTACCACGCCACTTAGAAGGTAGACCCCAGCGTTTTAGTGGGTTGGAAGTATGGGGACAAAAGTTGGATGAGTCGGCGATAAAACAAACCTTACAAGATTGCTATTTGTCGGATGGTGCGATCGCACAATATCAAGAACAAGTAAAACAGATTCTCAATGAGGAGACTATACAGTGAAAATAGCGGTCATGTCATGTATTCATGGCAATTATGAAGCATTAGATGCGGTGTTGCTAGACATCGACCAGCAAAAAGCCGAGAAAATTTTTTGTTTAGGCGATTTAGTGGGATATGGGCCCCATCCCAATGCAGTAGTTACACAAATTCGTTCCCTCGATATACCCACCTGTGTGGGCTGTTGGGATGAAGATATTGTGGAAGGATTGAATGCTTGTGATTGTAGTTATCCGTCATTATTAGCAGAAAAACGCGGCAAAATCGCTCATGAGTGGACAAATAACCAAATTAATCCCGAAAACCGCAAATTTCTCGCCCAATTACCTCATAGTTTACGCGAAGAAAATTTAGCTTTTGTTCACGGTAGTCCCCACAGTAACCATGAGTACTTATTACCAGAACTTGACGCATTTGCAGCGCTAGAGAGGGTACTTTCCACAGAAGCAGATGTGCTTTTTTGTGGTCATACCCATATACCTTATGTACGCAACTTAGATGCAGGTAGTTTGCAAGTTCTTGTTAAAAGTCAACAAGCAGCAGCACAAGAAAAGAATTTTACAGCTTCCCTCAAGCGCATTATCAATGTCGGTTCAGTAGGAGAACCCAGACATGGGCGACCCAATGCGACTTATGTTATTTATGACACAGAAACCCAAGCCGTAAATCTGCGGGAAGTAGCTTACGACTATCAGAAAACCTGTGCAGCAATTATTGAAAAGGGTTTACCGAAAATTTTTGCCTGGCGTTTAGCGCAAGGTTTGGAATTTGCGGAAAGGGCTGATGACCCGACTCATGTTTGTACTAGGTAAAAATATTGCTTAATTAATAATCTAAAATTTTTATGAGTAAATGGGCGATTTTAAGCGGAATTGAAGGAAATCTGGCGGCTTATGAGGCTGTAATCGCTGATATTAAGTGCCAGTCTCATGTAGATGCTTTGTATATTTTGGGCGATTTAGTGGGCCCCAGACAAGAAACTGAACAGTTAGTAAAACGGGTGTTTAACCCCCAACCAGGAGAACTAGAACCCCTGATTTGTAAAGGTTGGTGGGAAGAACAGTGTTTGATTCTCCACGGACTGGGGGGAAGTGGTGAACCTATTGAATTAATAGAAAAATATGGCAGCGAAACAACTAAATTGCTGTGGGAGTGTGTTTCGCGCCCAATAGCCCAATGGTTAAGAACTCTAGATTTTGGGTTTTTTGAACTGGATTGTTTGTTAATTCATGGGACAACAGTAGGAGTAGACGAGGAACTTACCCCAGACACACCCCCAATTCAAATGCTAGACCGCCTCTCTCGAATGCAAGCCAATAACTTATTTTGTGGTCGTTCTGGCTTGGCTTTTCAATATCAGCTACAAGCAGGTTCAATTACCACAGAAGTAACAACTTTAGATAATCCAGCATCTCCTCAAACTGTGCAAATCACTCCCCGTCAGGTCATTGGCGTAGGTAATGTGGGACGCACACCAGGACAAGCAACTTATACGCTCTACCATCCGGGGACGAATCAGGTGGAATTTAAAACTGTTAGTTACCTGGCGCAACCTTCTAAAACCATATCACCCTGAATGAAAAGAGCCGAGTAAGGATATTGATTGTCTGACATCCCATCGCTACAGACATCGACTTTTCTGATAATTAACATGTTGTTATCTCCATCTTTGCCGCTAAATCGATAGACTCGCACCAAGTCTGCGGGTCGCCCAGAAGCTGCCAATGGTTCAACATAAGGAAATGTTTGCTTTTGGTCATTTAACAATGAGGAATAGACAATTTCTTTTTTGCTAACATCAACACTCCAAAATGGTTCAGTACCGCTAGCGATAAATTCTGTACGTACGGGAGTATTGGAAGTATCCACCGCGACCAGATTATTGTTAGTGTCGGCAGATGCTTGGTTATTGTCATTATTGGCACAACTAACCAGTCCCAATAGAACAAGACAAAAGACGAGAGCTTTCATAAATTAAGAATGTATAACTACTAATTGGCTTTACGGATCATAATGTTATGTGTAATATTCACAAAATTACTTATGCCGAAAGCTAGTTGGAATGGCGCTGTCTTAGCCGAAAGTGATAACACTGTGGTTGTGGAAGGGAACCATTACTTCCCTGTTGATGCTATTAACAAGGAATACTTTCAAGAAAGTAACACCCACACGACTTGTCCGTGGAAAGGTGTTGCTAGTTACTACAGTATCGAAGTTGATGGGCAAGTCAACAAAGATGCCGCATGGTACTATCCCAGCGCCAAGGAAAAGGCTAAAAATATTGAAGGTTATGTTGCTTTCTGGAAAGGTGTAAAAGTCGAAGCTTAGTTTTATTTAATGACTAACAAAAAACGCCCCCTGTTTCCAGGAGGCGTTTTCTATTCAGTTAAGTTTTGTGATTAACCGTTGATTGCAGGTGCAGTTAAAGCAACAGGAGCAACTTCACCAGCAGCCAAGTCTAGAGGGAAGTTGTGAGCGTTACGCTCGTGCATTACTTCCATACCTAAGTTAGCGCGGTTGATGACATCAGCCCAGGTAGCGATGACGCGACCTTGAGAATCGATTACGGATTGGTTGAAGTTGAAACCGTTCAAGTTGAAAGCCATTGTGCTAACACCCAGTGCGGTGAACCAGATACCGATTACAGGCCATGCAGCTAGGAAGAAGTGCAAGGAACGGCTGTTGTTGAATGATGCGTATTGGAAGATTAAGCGACCGAAGTAACCGTGTGCTGCAACGATGTTGTAGGTTTCTTCTTCTTGACCGAACTTGTAACCGTAGTTTTGTGATTCGCTTTCTGTGGTTTCACGTACCAAGGAAGAAGTAACTAGTGAACCGTGCATTGCAGAGAACAAGCTACCACCGAAGACACCAGCTACACCTAACATGTGGAAGGGGTGCATCAAGATGTTGTGTTCTGCTTGGAACACGATCATGAAGTTGAATGTACCTGAGATACCTAAAGGCATACCATCAGAGAAGGAACCTTGACCGATGGGGTAGATTAAGAAGACTGCGGTAGCAGCAGCTACAGGTGCGGAGAATGCTAGGCAAATCCAAGGACGCATACCTAAGCGGTAAGACAATTCCCATTCACGTCCTAAGTAGCAGAATACGCCAGTTAAGAAGTGGAAAATTACCAATTGGTAAGGGCCGCCGTTGTACAACCACTCATCTAAGGAAGCTGCTTCCCAAATGGGGTAGAAGTGTAAGCCGATAGCGTTAGAGGAAGGAACAACTGCACCGGAAATAATGTTGTTTCCGTAGAGCAAAGAACCAGCTACAGGTTCGCGGATACCGTCGATATCTACTGGAGGTGCGGCGATGAAGGCGATGATGAAGCAGGTGGTTGCAGCTAGCAGGGTGGGGATCATTAATACACCGAACCAACCGATGTATAGACGGTTATTGGTGCTGGTGATCCAATCGCAGAAGCGATCCCATACGTTGGCGCTTTGGCGCTGTTGTAAGGTTGTAGTCATGATGTGATAATTGCGGTTATTTGAGTATAAATTAGGCGTTTTTGTGTTCGCCTATGAACTTATATTACGAGCTTTGTTGCGATTTGTAAAGTATTTTGAGAAAAAAATTTTTATTATCTCTGAAGAAAACCCTGAAATGCACTGTTTACAAGGGAAGTGAAGTGTTAAGAGATAAATATTATGCAGTGCGATCGCTATCGCCTAACGTAACAATCATATATATGTACCAGTTTTTCTCAGGTACAAGGTTGGGTTGTTCGCGTCAGTCCAACGCTAAAACCTCCGATTTTGTTGGGTTTCACTTCGTTCTAACCAACCTACGCATCTGTAACATTGTTTTCGTAAATTGGCGTAACAATCATATATATGTACTACTTGAGATTAATTGAGATTAAGGTGTTTTATGCTCATCCCTCATAGTCGCAGTGTTACATATAGCCCTGCTTATACAATCGTTCCCACTTACGAGTGCTTTAACCGCTGTACCTACTGCAACTTTCGCAGCGAACCCGGTCAAAGCCCCTGGATGACTTTATCAGCAGCCGAAAGCATTTTGCTACAACTACAAAGCCAGAAAGTTTGTGAAATCCTCATTCTTAGTGGTGAAGTACATCCCCATTCACCCAAGCGTCAGGAGTGGTTTCAGCGGATTTATGCTTTGTGTGAGTTAGCTTTGGCGATGGAATTTTTGCCACATACTAATGCTGGCCCACTGAGTTTTGCGGAGATGCAACAGCTAAAGAATGTCAATGTTTCGATGGGTTTAATGTTGGAACAGTTAACCCCAACATTGTTAAATACTGTTCATCGACACGCACCGAGTAAATTACCAGCAACTAGGTTGCAACAATTAACATGGGCGGGAGAGTTGCAGATTCCCTTTACCACGGGGTTACTTTTAGGAATTGGGGAAACTGAGAAAGATTGCTGGGAAACATTAAACGCCATATCTGACTTACATCAGCGTTACCACCATATACAAGAAGTCATATTGCAACCCCACAGCCCCGGACATCAGCAAACCTTTGATGCAGCAGCTTTTGACCCCCATCAATTACCGAAAGTCATTGCTAAAGCGCGTGAGATTTTACCGCCAGATATTACAATTCAAATTCCGCCGAATTTGGTTCAAGATGACCAATGGTTGCTGGCTTGTATTGAAGCTGGTGCGCGAGATTTAGGCGGAATTGGCCCCAAAGATGAAGTGAATCCTGATTATCCTCATATTCAGGAACAAGCGTTGAGCAAAATTTTACAACCTGCGGGGTGGGAATTGGTGCCACGTTTACCTATATATCCGCAGTTTGATAATTGGTTGACGGGGAAATTGCAGACTGCTGTGAAACACTGGCGTAATGTCTTATATTCCAACCCTATGAAGTGTAAATCTAAATATGTATAAAAATTGAAGATTATGAGTCAAACACAGCTAAAACCAGCAATTTTCCTTTTGATTGGTGCAAAATCTTATCAGTAACAGGACTTACGTAACCAACCACGTATTTTCGTCATTGCGTAGGCGAAGCCCATCGTTCGCGTAGCGTCTCGCAGAGAAGATATCGTAGGGAGGCAATCTCAAAGCCTTGATTTTCGTAGCGAGTGCGTAAGTCCTAAGTAAACCGCTCCAATTCTTTGTGCTATCTTCAAGATAAGGTTTTATCAATTCGAGGTGCCTATGGTTAGGCAAGTAATTGGTTTAGCAGCAACACTAAGTATTTTGGCTGCGAGTGCTGTATCGGTAAGCGCTGCAAACGACCTTCGCAGTGTGAACTCTGCTGCACTGGGCATCAGCCGCAATCATCCTTGGTCTGAACCTGTTCAGATTAATGACCCATTTGAAGGCAATTTTATTGGGGTATTTGACCGCAACTATTTTTACGATCGCCTGTTGAATACCAATAGTCGAATTGAAGTACAGAGCCTTTGGAGTCCACAATCAGTTCGTTTTTTGTTGATCACAAGCGATCGCAATTGTCGTACTGGTTCAATTCGTTACGGTATTCCCACTAATTTAGGTTGTTCAGTAGTTACTAATTCACGGAATTTGACTCAACTGTATGTCAAGCTGAATGACCAAGTGTATCAAGTTTCCGGACAAAATAGTCAGTTTCCCATTAGTAACGAACTCGCCCAAGCATTACAGACTGCGCCAGAGGGTAATGTCAGTATTCGGTTGCTGACAGAAAATGGAGAAACGGTAAATACTGAAATTGGTCAAGGAACCTTTGCAGCATGGAGAACCGTGTATACACCCCAAACTAGAGCCAGTGCTGAATAAACAGGCGATTGCCGATGTATTATTTTTCATAAAAACAGCAAAAATATCCGTAAAATTAAGTTAATATGGCGCTGAACTGGGAAATTAGAACTTATGACCCAAGATTTTGCCATATTAAAGCGGATATACAACACCTTCGACCCATTTCGCCCCTTACCGGCTGGAGATCCCGCTTATGTTGATTGTTCAGAAGTGCGGGGAGATGGGGACATTTTGGTTGAGGTGGGGAGAGAGATTTTGTTATCTGATAGAATGACCTCTCAACTTTATGCAGGACATCGCGGTGCTGGTAAATCAACGGAATTATTGCGGCTGCAAAAATATTTAAATGACAACGGTTGCTTTGTTGTCTATTTTGCCGCTGACGAAGAAGATATTGATCCAGAAGATGCCCAATATACAGATATTCTCTTAGCTTGTACACGTCATTTATTAAGGGCGTTAAAAGATAATGCTTCTCCAGACAGTTTATTGAACTGGTTAAAAGACCGTTGGCAAGACTTAAAGGATTTAGCATTAACTGAGGTAGCTTTAGATAGTTTAAGTATAGAGTCGCAAATTTCCCAATTTGCCAAAATTACCGCCAATTTGAAAACTGAACCTAGCCAACGCCAAAAAATTCGTGAGAAAGTTAATCCTCATACAATCACGTTAATTGAGGCGTTAAATCAGTTTATTAAAGATGCCAAAAATAACTTACCTGAAGGTTATTCTCAACTGGTATTAATTGCTGACAACCTAGACCGGATTGTACCCATACCTCAAGAAGATGGACGCAGCAATCATGAGCAAATTTTTCTAGACCGCAGCGAACAACTCCAAGCTTTAGATTGCCATTTGATTTACACAGTACCAATTTCTTTACTGTATTCTCAGCGTGCTGCCGATTTAACCAATATTTATGGAAATACTCAGGTATTACCCATGATTATGGTGCAAACTCCCGAAAATGAAAAATATGAACGGGGAATTAATAAAGTTACAGAATTATTACAAAAACGCCTGAGTTTGATAGACTCTAATCGATCTATTGTTGATATATTTGAAGAACGTCAAGCATTAGAGGCTATATGCTTAATGAGTGGGGGTCATGTGCGAAATTTATTATTATTAACGAAGGAAGCCATGAAATACACTAACGCTTTGCCTATTCCTACTAGAGCCATACAGCGCTCAATTAGCGAGTTGCGAAATACCTACCGCAATACGGTTTTCGTTAATGAATGGGAAGCACTGGCAAAAGTGCATCATGATAAAGAAATAGAAAATGATCAACTGTATCGGGGTTTGTTATTTAATCGCTGTATTTTGGAATATCGATATTTTGATCAAGAGGGAGAAAGCCAAGTTTGGTATGATATTCATCCTTTAATTAAAGGAATTAAACAATTTCAGGCTGTTTTTAATGAATTATACCCGTCGTCATCAAACTAACTTTTCACGATATCTGGAAAACCTCTCTCTAAATCTCTCTCCTGCGAGGAGAGAGACTTTGAATTACTGGTTGGGAAGTTATATTTTCCGTGGACTTTTCCATATGACGTGTAAATTTAGGTCATCAAAAAATTAATAGTTTTGATATAACCCATTAACAATTAGGATTTATTGGCTAAGTTTATGACACTGGAATTAACTGATTGGGATAATGATTTACCATCAGAAACAGATGAAGAATATCAAGCCTTAGTGCGTACTCTAAAATTTACAGAAGGCTTTGGCTTATTCTTTGTTCGTTGTTCTCCAGCAGAAAGTGAGCAGATAATTACTAAAATAAAAGTAGATGTTGCCAATAAAAATATTCACGTATTGCGGCTGGATGAAGCAGTTAATAATTTATATGAAATAATTGAAAAATTAGATAATCGAGAAAAAATAGAAATTTTATTTATTACAGGTTTAGAGCATTCTTTTTATAAATATGAAGAATGTAAAGCATTAGCAGGGTGGAATAGTAGAGATATTTATTCATACAGTTGGAAGGGTGTACCGCCTGTTTTAATTAATCTCAACCAACAGCGAGAACGTTTTAGAGATAATTTTAATATGTGTTTTGTGTTCTTACTACCTCAATTTGCAATTAAATATTTTATTCAACGCGCTCCAGATTTCTTTGATTGGCGTTCTGGTTTATTTGAGTTTCCTCTAGATCAAGAAACTTTAGAACAAGAATCATTACGTCATTCTTTGGTAGATGATTATGAAATTTATCTTAAACTAACTCCAGAAGAAAGAACTCAAAAAATTATAGAAATTCAAGAACTAATAGTAGAATATCATCAAACACCTGATCAACGATGCAGTTTATTAATTAGCTTGGGGAGGTTGCAGTCTGCTGGAAAAGATTATATACAAGCCCTTGCATCTTATGACAAAGCTTTAGCGATTCAACCTGATAAACATGAAGCTTGGAACAAACGGGGGAATGCGCTCTCTGATTTAGGACGCTATGAAGAAGCGAGCGTATGTTTTGACAAAGCCTTAGAAATTCAACTAGATGACCATAAAGCTTTGTACAACCGGGGTAATGCTGTCAGACAATTAGGATGCAATGAAGAAGCAATTGCCGCTTACGAAAGAGCTTTGGCGATTCAACCTGATGACCACTATGCTTGGAACTTACAGGGGTATGCGCTTTCTATTTTAGGACGCAATGAAGAAGCGATCGCCGCCTACGAAAGAGCTTTGGTGATTCAACCTAATGACCACTACGCTTGGTTCTTCCGGGGAAATGCGTTCAGACAATTAGGACGCAATGAAGAAGCGATTGCTGCCTACGACAGAGTTTTGGCGATTCAACCTGATGACCACTACGCTTGGTACATTCGGGGAAATGCGCTCAGACAATTAAAACGCAACGAAGAAGCGATTGCTGCCTACGACAAAGCTTTGGCGATTCAACCTGATTTCTACCAAGCTTGGTACAACAAAGCTTGTTCTTATGCCAAATTAGGTAATATTGAACAGGCATTAGAAAACTTGCAAAAAGCAATTGATCTGAGTCATGATAGATATATTGAAATGGCAAGAACTGACTCGGATTTTGATGGTATTCGAGAAGATGAACGTTTTCAGACATTGATGCAAGCAGGTGAATTTGAGGCATTTTAAATTACAAGCGTTCTGATAAAAACTCAAACAAAATTATTTGACAATCAGGAATATAAATCAAATGTCAAAAACTAGAAACCTTGAACAAGAAGTCTTACATAATTTACGAATACTTTCTTTTGAAAAACAACAAGAAGTTCTAGATTTTGTGGAATTTCTCGTCCAAAAAACGGAAAATAATCAGGAGTTATACAGAAAAAATTCTGAATTACATACTAAATCCAGCCCTCCACAGCAAAAACGGCTATCTCTGCAAGAAATTGCTAAACTACCTGTGGCAGAAAGGCACAAAATACTAGAACCTTTTATTGATGCTACAGCCGAAGATTTTTTAAATGACCCAGAATTAACAGAGTTTTCCGTGCTAGATGGTGAAGACTGGAAAGCAGTAAATAATTAAAGGTTTGTAGTGAGGACTTTAGTCCTCAAATAAGGGCTGTACTGCTTCGCAGAACCAGTAGGGTACCCCTGACTACGAAATGAATTTTAATTATCTTACATTGCTTAACATAGTTTGATTTTTTCTCGCCGACTTACTTGTGAGCTAAGAAATCACTCTCAAGTTAGAGATTAAATATTGATTGTGGTAGAAGACTTTTTGATTTTATATCAGTAAGATAATTTATTAAATTCAATAAATTAATCACTTTTCATATACTGTTGCTAGCAAATAAATATTTATAGGATAACAATACAAAATATGGATAACATCAGAAAATCTGATAATAACACTAATAACTTAGATCAGCAAATAATAGTCACCGAAACTGATATGTCTTCAGAGTTATCATCTAACGAACTGATACAAACAAATAAAACAATCAATATAGATGGTCAACGTCCAATTGATGCCACTAACATTGAAATCGAGGAAATAATTGATATAGATCTTAGTGGTGCAGAAAACTTTTTGGAGTCTCAAGTTGAAAAAACAGTAACAC
>NZ_CAWUDM010000055.1:0-40053 GCF_963920855.1 Nostoc sp. CCY0012
CTGGATGATTTAGCTCCTGAACTACTTGCTTATCTCGGAAAGTGACAGAAGAGGGATACAGCACTTTCCAGTAACGTGAAGTACAATAATGTAAAATAGATGAATTATTATTATGAAACCATATTCCGTCGATCTCAGAGAAAAAGTAGTCAATGCTTATCATTCAGGAAATATTTCAGTTAGAAAGTTAGCTGTAAACTTTGGTGTTGGTAAAGCTTTTGTGCAAAAAATGTTGAAACAGTATCAAGAGCAAGGACATGTTAATCCTGGTAAGCAAGGGACAAGAAAAAAAGCAGTACTAGCAGAATCGACGACGCAACTTGTGGCATTGGTAGAAAAATATCCCGATGCAACTCTTTCTGAATATTGTGAATATTGGCTCCTAACTCAGGGGCAATTAGTAAGTACTAGTATGATGTGTAGAGAATTGCAAAAATTAAATCTAACTCGGAAAAAAAAACGATTAGGAGCAGTCAAGCGGCTATCGATAGAGTCCAGTTACTCAGATGTGAATACAGAGAGAAAGTCAGAGATATAGAGCCGAAAAATCTGGTATTTTTGGAGGTGAAATAGTTTTTGATACCTAGGGGAGACGTATTTTATTTTATTTAGTTTATTTTTTACTCTACAATATCCGTGCCATTTTTCAGGATACGGTATTTTTTTGATTTACAGGTTAATGAAATGACTGAAGTATTACCAGATTCACCCCAAAACGTTTTAGCAGCGCGGGCGCGTTTAGGAGAAGGCCCCATCTGGGATTCTACTCAAAATTTACTTTACTGGGTTGATATTTATAACCATCGAGTGCATCAATTCCATCCAGCTACAGGGAAAGATGAGTTTTTTGATGTGGGAGATGTTGTAGGTGCGATCGCCAAAGCAGGAGACAATCGATTTATTATGGCGCTGCGTCATCAATTGGTGTTCCTCAACACTCAAACCGGTGAAGTAACACCTATTGTCGAGATTGAAGCTGATTTAGCCGATAACCGTTTTAATGACGGTAAATGTGATTCTCAAGGGCGCTTTTGGTTTGGTTCCATGTCCTCAGAAAAAGCTCAAGCCAGTCTTTACCGCTATGATCCTGATGGTTCTTTGCATACTATGGAAACAGGATTGACCATTTCTAACGGTTTGGGATGGAGTCCTGATCAAAAAACCTTTTATTTAACGGATTCTCCTCAACAAACAATATACGCCTACGATTTTGACTTAGAGACAGGTAATATTGCTAATCGGCGGGCTGTAGTTAATTTAACTCATGAATCGTTCTATCCCGATGGGTTGACCATAGATAGCGAAGGATACATCTGGTCAGCTATGTGGGATGGAGGGTGTGTGATTCGCTTTAGTCCAACGGGTGAGGAGATATGGCGTTTAAAAATGCCCGTCCCTTTGGTTACTAGCTGCAACTTTGGCGGGGAGGATTTACGTACACTTTATATTACGACTGCTTCTGTGGGACTCCAGCAAGAAGAAATTGATAAAATCTACTATTCTGGCGATTTGTTTGCCTTTAGGGCTGAAGTGGCTGGATTACCCACATACGATTTTCTGGGTTAATTACTACCTTTTTTAGAAGATTCTGTGCGACAAAATAATTATCCAAATAATTAGTGCAGAGTCTGGAAAAATATGCAAACAGTCATGGTTACTGGAGGGGCAGGATTTATTGGGGCTAATTTTGTCCTGCTGTCTCGGAAACTTGCATGGGCTAAGATAATTAATTTAGATAAACTTACTTATGCTAGTAATTTAGAGAATTTAACAGAATTACAAGGTGATAAAAATTATCATTTTGTGCAAGGAGATATTAATAACTTTGAGTTAGTTAGTTATTTATTAGAACAATATCAGCCAGAAGCAATTATTAATTTTGCGGCTGAAAGTCATGTTGATCGTTCTATTTTGAACCCCCAAGAGTTTATTAAAACTAATGTGGTTGGCACATTTCAACTACTAGAAGCCAGTCGGCTATACTGGCAAAAGTTATCATCGGATAAACAGCAGAAATTTCGCTTTTTGCACCTTTCTACAGATGAAGTTTACGGCTCACTTAATCCCCAAGATCCAGCTTTTCAAGAAGATACACCCTATGCTCCTAATAGTCCTTATGCGGCTTCGAAGGCTTCTTCTGATCATTTTGTCAGAGCCTATTATCATACTTATGGATTACCGACTATAACTATCAATTGTTCTAATAATTATGGGCCTCGCCAATTTCCGGAGAAACTCATTCCTTTAATTATTCTCAATGCTATAGATGGTAAGTCTTTACCTATATATGGGGATGGGCAAAATATCCGTGATTGGCTGTATGTAATCGACCACTGTGAGGCTATCTACCTACTTATTCAACAGGGAAAAGTGGGTGAAACTTATAATATTGGGGGATTAAATGAACAAACTAATTTACAAGTTGTAGAGAAAATTTGTGCAATTCTAGATGAATTAGCGCCTAAATCAGATTTTTGTTATTCTTCTTTGATTACTTTTGTAAAAGACCGTCCTGGGCATGACCGACGATATGCAATTGATTGTAGTAAAATCAGTCATGAATTAGGTTGGCAACCGCGGGAAATTTTTGATAGTGGTTTATTGAAGACGGTTCAGTGGTATTTAGATAATTCGGCTTGGGTGAATCAAGTGCGTTCGGGAAGTTATAATAACTGGTTACAAGAAAATTATGATAATAGAATATGATTTGAGGACTAAAATCCTCACTACAAGCTTATTTTTATGAAGGGCATTATTTTGGCTGGCGGTTTTGGGACAAGGCTTTACCCCATAACTAATGTTGTTAGTAAACAACTTATGCCTATTTACGATAAGCCGATGATTTATTATCCTCTGTCAGTATTGATGCTGGCAGGGATTCGGGAAATTTTAATTATTTCTACGCCTCAAGATTTACCGTTATTACAACGTCTTTTAAGAGATGGTTGTCAATGGGGTTTGCAGTTAAGTTATGTTGAACAACCGCAACCAGAAGGTGTAGCTCATGCTTTTATTTTAGGTAAAAATTTCATTGCTAATGAGCCAATTTGTTTAATATTGGGTGACAATATTTTCTATGGTAATGGCTTGATAGAAGTGTTGGTTAGAGCAGCACAATTAACAACAGGTGGATTAGTATTTGGTTATCAGGTAAAAGACCCTAGAGCATATGGTGTGATTGAATTTGATGCAGATGAAAAAATTATAGGCATAGAAGAAAAACCTCTTAGTCCTAAATCCAAATATGTTATCCCTGGCATCTATTTTTATGATTCCCAAGTGGTGAATATTGCGGCTAATCTGAAACCGTCTGTTCGTCATGAACTAGAAATTACTGATGTAAATTTAGCATATTTAAATCAAGGTCAATTACAAGTAGAACTTTTAGGACGAGGATACGCTTGGCTAGATGCTGGTACTCATGAATCTTTGCACCAAGCTAGTAATTTTATCCAAACTTTGGAAGAACGCCAAGGATTGAAAATAGCTTGTATTGAAGAAATAGCTTATAACCAAGGATATATTGACGCTAACCAACTTTGTCAGTTAATTGAACCTATGGCTAAAAGTAGCTATGGTCATTATTTAATGACTGTTTTGGAGTCTTCAGTTTAATCTAATAACTAACTACAGGAATGCAGAGAACACAGCGTCATAAATACTTATAATATTCGTAGTTTGGGTTGAGAGGAAAACAGCTATAATCCGGTTTTATTTATGAAAATATTAAGTATTGTAGTCACTTGACAAGGCTATAAATACTGTATTTGACGTAGTTAAGTGCAGCTACCAATGATGTTGGGTTTCACTTCGTTCTACCCAACCTACAAGTTTTGGATATTATTTAATCATTTAATCCCTAATCTGAAGATGCTATTAGGGTGAAGTTACTGAGGAACTGTGGGCGCAAACATCAAGTAAGTTCCTCCCAATCCTTCTACAATTGTGCGTGTATTAGCACGCATCATTTTCTGATAGGTATCTGCCTCACTTCCTAGTTCTCCCAGGTCATGGGTATATAGTTTTCTACCGGAAACTCTGACATTTGCCTCTGTAGCCGCAGGTTGAATCAATTGGGGATTAATTGTTGTCTCTGCAAAAATTGTTGGTACTTGGGCTTGCTGAATACCTTTAACCCAATTGTTGACGCTGGCGTCTGTTGGTTTTTCCTCACCATTGATAAGGTTTAACCCTCCCGCCAAGGGAATTTCGTAGGCTGTGGCGTAATAACCCAGGACATTACTGGTTGTGACTAATTTGCGTTGATTAGACGGAATAGTAGCAATTCTTGACTTAATCCAGCTATCTAGTTGGGTAAGTTGATTGTTGATTTCTTTGGCGTTATTACTATAAATTGCGGCACTGTCTGGTTCTAATTTCTCTAAGTTGTTGCTAATAACCTCCACCATTCTGATGGTATTCTTGGCATCATGCCAAATATAAGGGTTAGTTAATTTTTGTCCAGATGTCTGAAATTGTTGAGGTTGAGGAACCGCGAGTTGCGCTACGGCTATTTTAGGTGCAGAAGTTTGAGTTTCTTGAATTATTTTCGTCAACTCTGGTTCTAAATTGTAGCCACTGTAGAGAATTAGATTAGCTTGTTCTATAACTTGACGGTCATCGGGTCTTGGTTGATAAATGTAGGGGTCTGTACCCGCAGGAACTAAACAATCAAGGTTAATTGTATTTTCGGCAACTTGTCTGGTTAAGTCACAAAGTACGCTAGTAGTTGCTACGACGCGAGGAAGATTCTCGTCTACTATTGTGGTGGTTTGAGTGAATGAAGTGCTTGCTGCCTGATTTCCACAACCTATAAATCCAATTGCTAAGATGATTGATGTGGTACGTAAAAAACTATTTGCTGGTGATTTTTTTGGCATCATCAACTCCTAATTGGATATATAAAAAAAGTTATCATTTTCAGGTGATGAATGTGGTGATTATGGGGTTTATTGCTCATAGGAATGAATCTAAGGCAATTGTAGCGGTACCTTGCTAATTTGCAAAAAAAGGCTATGTTTATATAGCTTATTTTGAGGACTAAAATCCTCACCCTACGGGTGATGCCGACCGATGCCGCAGGCTGTACGTTAGTCGCTCATGGGGGAAACCCCCCGCCGTTCGCCTTTGGCGTCTCCCCTTGGGAGAAGGATGCCCGTTCGCGTAGCGTCTCCTTTAGGAGAAGGGCTGTAGACCGCGCTAACTCACTACAAACTGATATATATAACAAAGGACACAGTTATGCTGTGTCCTGAAAATATTCATACTTTGAAGTATATTAAAAGCCTACAGATGGCAGATTTCCTTGTAGCATTTGGAATTTAGCCTGAACACAAGTAGCACAGTTGCAACCAAGTTGATCCATGATAAGATTGGATGTTTTGGTTACGTGTAGCGCTGTAAATTCGTCAATTGTTTGGGTAGATGCTACCGAAATCATTTGTGTAGGAGATGGAGATTTCAAGCTAGATGCATATGCTGGATTTGCTAACAGTAGTATGGAAGCAAGAAATACAGGACAGGCAAGTAAAATCATTTTGGCTATGTTCATAATTCACAAATAAATAACTATTTCTGATACAGCATAGCCAATTTATTGACTACCTTCAACTTAATGACTGTGTATACTTGTAGCGGTTCCCGACAATGGTGAGTGGGATTAACTCCGCCCAAATCCTTGACCTTTTGTGACTTTAGACCAAATAAGTAATTCACCTTTGTCGCCACCTGCGGCGAGGAATTTACCTTGGGGATGCCAAGCTAGGCTAGAATAACCGGCGGAAACGCCTGTGAGAACTTGGGAAACTTGTTTGGCTTTGTTCCATAAACATAGCCAGCCATCACTAGCGGCGGAAGCGAGAAGGAAGCTGTTGGGTGCAAAGGCGATCGCAGTGATAATATCCACATGATTAGTTAATACTCTGGCTTCCCAACCCAAACTCTCGTCTTCTAGTTTTTCCCACACCACAATCCCTTCAACGCTGGAAGTTGCCAAAATCGGCGCACCTAGTTGAGTTTTCGCTTCTGACCATGCTAAATTGCGGATTTTACCTGGAAAACCACGCATCACCCAAGGATCAGTGTTATTCCATTCCAACACAGCCACACTGCGATCCATATTGCCAGAAGCCAGGAATTTGCCATCGGGTGACCAAGCCATAGCGACACTGACACTCTGCATATCTAAAAGATATGGTTCTTGATCCCAGTTTTGGCTATCCCAAATCTTCACCCCTTTATAGCCACCAATAGCTAGGTATTGGCCATCTCTGCGCCAATCAATACCCAACACTGATGAGTTATCAAAATTGAGGGTAACCACAACTTCACGAGTATCAGCATTCCACACTTGGACGTAACGCCCCAAACTAAAAGCGAGTTGGTTATTGGCTTGACTCCAAGCTAGCTTATCTACCCAGGCGGGAGCATTTTCTAATGTGGCAATTAATTCAGTATTCTGCCAAATTTTTACTTGTCCATCTTGTCCACCCACGGCTAAAAACTTGCCATCTGGAGAAAAGGCCACACAGTCTACTGATGTACTATTACCAGTTTGTAAAGTTACAAGTTCGCCATCATTCCAAAGTACAACTTCCCCAGCCGCAGAAGTCGCTGCTAGAGTTTTACCATCAGGCGACCAGGCGATCGCAGTTACATAATCTGATAGTGTCCCGCAATAGTGTTCGGTAAATTCTTTAGATTTAGTGGTTATGGGATTCATGGGTAAATAGGGAGTGGGGAGTGGGGAGTAGGGAGTAGGGAGTAGGGAGTGGGGGGATGAGGAAGAAAGATTGCAATACTAGACCCAACTGTTTTTTCTGCTTCTTCCTCTCTAGCCCCTAGCTTCTATCTAGCCTCTAGCCGCTAAATCACACAAAACAAGCCAGAAAATCCTGCTTCAATTGGGCTTCATCGAGATTGCGACCGATGAATACTAGTTCGTTTTTTCGGGTTTCGTTGGGTTTCCAAGGGCGATCGGGTCTACCATCTAATATCATGTGTACACCTTGGAAGACAAATCGATTATCTTCTCCAGCAATATTTAAAATGCCTTTCATGCGGAAGATATCTGGCCCTTGGGTACGCAATAACTCAGATAGCCACGCGTTTAATTTTTGCCCATCTAGTTCGCCTGCTTCTACTAAAGCTACAGAATAAACTGTTGCATCATGTTCATGGGCTTCTTCACCTAAGAAATTCGGATCAATTTCTAAAGCGCGTTCTAAATCAAAGGCTTTTACACCCAACAAAGCATCCATATCTAGTTGGGAGTTTTGGGTACGGTAGATTTTAGCCATAGCGTTCATCGCCCGAATCTTCTGTTCTAATTCATTCAACTGTTCTGGTGTTACCAAATCAGTTTTATTTAAAAGAATCACATCAGCAAAGGCAATTTGTTCTTGAGCTTCATCTGCATCCCAATGCTGCCAAATATGTTTGGCATCAACAACAGTTACTACTGCATCTAAAGACAGTAGGCTTTGCATATCTTCATCTACAAAGAAGGTTTGAATTACTGGTGCCGGGTCTGCTAAACCAGTGGTTTCAATTACTAAATGGTCGAACTTATCACGCCGCTTCATTAAGTTACCAACAATGCGAATTAAGTCGCCCCGGACTGTACAGCAAATACAGCCGTTATTCATTTCAAAAATTTCTTCGTCTGCATCAATAACTAGTTGATTATCAATGCCTACTTCCCCAAATTCATTAACAATTACAGCTACTTTTTTGCCATGTTCATAGGTGAGAATGTGATTAAGCAGAGTTGTTTTACCTGCACCTAGATAGCCAGTCAAAACCGTAACAGGCACTGTATTATTTAATTCTTCAGTCAACATAGCCTATATGCCTTTTTCTCACAATTTAGATAATCATTACCACCCATAATAAATCTTTTTATATTTTTGTGGCGAATTAGCTGTAATTAGGTTTGAAAAATTATCTCCCAGGTTTAGCAAAAGACACTTTGATTTCGCTGCATCTGTAATAAGTAATAAATATTAACCACCTTTAGCCAAGAATCACAGGATTTTTTAACAATTCCTTAATTGACAACACCTCAAAAATAATGATAATCGTTATCATAAATAAAAATTATACTGTATGGAGAAGCATGGCAGTTTCCAATAATATTAGCTGCTCAAAAAAGCCAGGAACTCCAATCACAAAAGCAACTGCATCTCTAGCAGTCAGCTTTTTGGTGGCAACACCTTTGGTTGTATCTACCGCTTTCTCGCCAGCACAAGCTCATGATGATCACACACATGAGACTGAATATTTCATCGGTGTAGATGCTTTACAGGTTCTCAACAGAGGGATATACAGTGGATTAGATAACCCCAACTACAATCGTTTGACCTTTCTCTATAACCACGGAGATCATTTTCATGGCATTGGTGCTTATAGCTACTTTGGGGATGCAGAAAACCCAACCATTGAATCAACCAGTACCAATAACCGCATACCAGAGTCTTATACAGGAATCCCTCCGCTAAAATTATTACCGGGTACAGGTATTTACTCTGGTCGCTTAGTTAGTACTGATACCCATGAGCCATATAGCGATTTGAAGATAGAACCTTTAGCATCGCTGCAAGATTCTCCCGATCCAGACGCGCAGGTTTTATTTAATAGTTCTGATGGTCGCTGGAATGCTTCACTAACTGGTGCAACCATTGGTCTAAAATTAGCATCAATTAGCCCTGGATTGAATATTGGCGACGCCATCAACCCGAATATCGTCAATAATGTTGGTGATATTCACACAATTGGCAGTGGTGATAATTTTGCATTCACTCCGACTTTTTGGACTGATGCTACTGCACCGGTGGGAAATTACGCTGCAACTTTCCAACTCGTAGATTTAAGCTCTAATTTTCAGGAATCTGGGACATTTAGCTTTGATTTTCAAGTAGCCAAAGTATCTGAACCCTCGACCACAATCGGTTTTAGCTTGGTTGCTCTTTTAGGTTTATCTATTTCTCGACTCAAGAAACGTTTTAGTAGCAGCTTTAACTAATCTTGTATTCTCGCATCTAGAGGTAATTTTCACAATTACTTTTGGGCGCGAGATTATCAAGAAGATAACAAGAAATCCTGGATGACTGTAAATACAACATCTGGGTATTCTTCATGTAATCCCAGGGAACCTGGAATCACAACGCTTTGCACTTTAGGTAAGGCTGCTACTGTGTCCATTTCTGCGCGTGATTTTGGTGGACTAGATTCGCCAATGACTACCATCAGCGGTACAGACAAAGATTGCACCAGTGCCAGAAAATCAGATTGCTCACGTATAGCATCGAGATTACCAGTTACAAAAGCCGCAGATGCAAACCTAGCACCTGGTTTTTGCGTTGTTTGCCATTTCTTCTCGATGAAACTAGGTGTAAGTTTAGCGTCATCGGTAAAAACATGACGGCGATACATCCAACTTAAAAATGATGGAGTCGTGTTGAGTTTATAAAGTGCTTGACCTACTATAGGCGATCGCACTAATCCTTTCACCATATCTGCTATTTGGGGATTTGCCCCCATTGTTGGCAAAGGGCCGCGCCAAGTGGGTGCTAACAAAGCAATCCGCGAAAGAATATCAGGTTGCTTTACAGCTAGTTGCAAGACGTAACTAGAAGCATGACCAGCCGCTACTACAGTAATGGGAGTAGGAAAAACAGTTGTGACAAAATCTTCCAGAAATTGCTGATATATTTCCGGTCGGTAATTTAAACTAGGACGAGAAGATTGTCCAAATCCCGGCCAGTCTACTGCTGTAACTTGAAAGTGGGAAGCTAGTAACTTGGCAAGTTCTCCCATCTCTGCACGGGTGGAAACACTGCTAAAGGCTGGTAACAGCAAAATGGGTGAACCTGTACCAATGGTTTCATAAATAACGCGTAGGGGTTGGTTTTCCCAACTCCAGGTATATTCTTTAACTACGCCACCAAATCCTACAGAATCAGGGGATGATACTAAGTTAGTTGTCATTGGACTAGGGGTTAGGGGTTAGAGTGATGTACTTTATCTTGATGAAAAGTGCTGTTAAGTAGTAGTGCCAAAATATTTATACATTTTGAAAACTTCAAACCCTTGTTATTACGAGGAACGAAGCAATCGCAAACCCTATTTAATTTTGCGTAATCACTTATATTTAGCAACTCTTAATTTAGGCACTTTGTCACCACACCTTTTTTAGCTAGGCAAATCTAACTTACATTCAAGTGCTTTTTTTTGCATGGTTTTAAAAATGTTGTAAAAGCCATTGGCGCGGGAAGGCGTGAGGCTGACATTCAAACCAGTTTCTTGAATAAAATCTGGAGTTAGTTGCACAATTTCGCTGGGAGTGAGTCCATTTAACCCCTCAACCAAAAGTCCTACCAACCCTTTGGTCAACTGAGAATCAGAATCACCCTGATATACAACCTTACCGTCATCCAGGGCTGCGGTGATATAAACCTGAGATACACAGCCAGGAACTTTGTTTTCTGGTAATTTGCCAGTTTCTGGGAAATCCTTGAGCTTCTGAGCATACCAGATTAGTTGTTCATAGCGTCGCTTCGGTTCACTAGCACGTTGAAAGCGCTGGACGATTTTAGCGAGAGCAGGTGGCAAAGAATCTATAATTGAGGACATAACAGAAGCTGCAAATACAATCGGTCTCACTTTGAGTGTAGATTATCTTGAGAGCGATCGCGTCTGTCATGAGTGGATCTATAGGCTAGCCATAACATTGATTAATATAGCCGACAGATATTGACTTCCTTGATACTAACCACACCATTTTTATATTAAGGATTGAGAATAACTGTTAAATATTGATGCAAAATGGAGATTTTTCTTGAATTTAGTTCGGAAATATTCAGATTATACTTTCAACCATTAAAAATTTTCAGGAGCAAAATCAGGTGTTACCTTCGACCTTAATCGCTGCTGCAACTGCACCCTTGAATTGGAGTCCCACTGTAGGTGTAATCATGATTTTGGCTAACATCATTGCCATTACTTTTGGCAAATTCACCATGAAATACCCCAGTTCCGAGCCAGCATTACCTTCAGCTAATTTCTTTGGTGGTTTTGGTTTACCCGCGGTACTAGCAACTACAGCCTTTGGTCATATCTTAGGTGCAGGTATTATTTTAGGGTTGCATAACCTCGGTAGAATCTAGTATGGCTGCACGGAATTTATAATTCCCATTCCATAAGGATTTTAGGTATTTCCAATTAGTAATTTTTGGTTTGAGTTTTATAAGCTAGAGATTCACTTCTTTAGCTTTTTTATATATAGCTATACCAGCGCAAAAAATCCTGGCGGAACTAACTGGGGTCAGTACAGGAAGTCTAAATAAAAATGAACAATATTAAACTTTATTAAATATTGTCAATCTACCTGATTCTCAACTCAGATGAGAAAGATAGAGAAAATATGGCAATTGTGATGCTATTTTTTCCTCATTTTTCTTTCTAATGGTATAAGACAAATCAATAACAATAGTGCGATGATTTAAGAATAGAGCAATGTAAATTCTAAATTTTCTTAAACTCATTGCTACTTTTAATTGCATTGGCTCTATTTTTCAATTTAATATTTAAAACAGGAAATAGAATATTATGGCACAGCAAAAAACTGCTCAACTTTTGCAGGCTGTTAAAGAAGATCAAGCATTAAAAGCCAGACTCAAAGCCACAAATAATGCAGAAGCCTTCATCGAGATTGCCAAAGAATGCGGCTATGACTTTACAGTAGAAGAACTGGAAGATGAAATCAGTAAACTATCGGATGAAGATTTGGCAGCTATTGTCAATCCAGGGTGGGGGAATAGACGCCACATTTATCCTAGATAATTTCTAAGCTACTTTCATTTTTAATGTAGAGAATCAAGCAACGGTAGAGTTAAAATTTTGCCTTGCGTGATTCTCTGCTTTGATGTTTATGAAATGGGTATCAGCTCATATTTATTGAAAGTTTACTAAACCAGAAACATAGAGGGATTCCCCATCTAAAAGTCGCCAATATTGTCAATTACTTAAGCCCGTGTTGGCTTCAAAAATAACCATGCGATAAAAAATGTCGCTGCTGTAAATAATTGCGTCAAATCCAAAGCCGATAGATAGCCATCCGCAAAGGAAGCAATACTGCGGTCAGTGATGCCAAATAGCCAAGATGAAAGGCCAAACAGCCAAATTCCATTCTTGAGATTGCTGACAAATTCCTTTGAGTCTGATGATTGCTGGTCTTTCATAATCCTTTGCCCCATCGGTGAACAGTTCTGATGCTTGATTAGTCAAAACTGGTTTGGACTCCTGACACTGAACTATTCTTATATTAATAAATATTTCATAATCTTGACTTAACCACCCAAAGATACATCTACTTGTCTTGACCGCAGAAACAGGGGGAAAAAGTAATCAAGATACCGCTACTTCTGTGTTCTAGCCTCTGGCCCCTTTTTCAATGTGTGAATATTAAGTAAGTTTATTCAAATAAATAAATTATGTACGTGTTAATAGGTGGAGCCGGCTTATTAGGAATAAGTTTGGCGCAAAAACTTGTAGAACTTGGCCATACTGTTGCCATGATTGACAACAATCCTACAGCTTGCCACTATGCCCGTGAACAAGTAGGAGTGATGGCTTTCGAGGGTAGCGCCGTCAGTACAGAAACCTTATTAGAAGCAGGGATTCGCAAAGCAGATGCTCTAGCAGCTGTCCTCAGAAGTGATGCTTTGAACTTAGCAATGGTAACTCTTGCCAAACACTACGGTGTTTCTCATATTTTGTCCCGAATGCGTCACCGTGATTTTACTGAGCCTCTGCGTCTATCGGGAGCCAGTCATATCATCAGTACTGTGGAATTAGCCGTTTCCACAATGGTGAATGCCATTGAGTATCCCCAGGTAGAATCAATGATGCATTTTGAACAAGGGCAGATTGAGGTGCTAAAAATGGCTATTCCCGACAATTGTTATGTTGTTGGTCGGAGTCTGGCTGAAATCGCGCAAAATCCCAGCTTTCCCAGCGGTTCTTTAATTATTGGTTATCAATCCCATCCCCATACCGATTTAATTATTCCTAACGGCAGTACTATTGTCGAGCCTAATTCTACAGTTTTGATTGCCACTAAACCGGGGTTTTTACACCAAGTTATTGATTTTATTGAAGGGTGCCAGTAACTTTAGTATCAAGTTCGGATGATTACTTATTAGGTCTTGATGTTGGAGTTAAAAGTTTTTACAGCGATTTTAATGGATATCAACAACCCAATCCAAAGTTTTTGAGGAAAGCTGAACAAGCTATCAAACATTCTCAAAAACGCATTTACAAAAAGAAGAAAGGTTAGTGAAAATCAAAATGCCCTTTAGCAATAAATAGTGATTCAAGAGGCTTAATCATCATCTAGTTGTAGTAATTGTTCATCTATAGTTTTAATGCGTCTCCGAGCAATTTCTTCTGAAAGAATGCGCTTTCGCATAGCCTCGTTCAGCGCACCTTTTTCTGCTAACAGTAAACGGCGACGAATGGCATCAAGTTTACTACTATCACTTCTTTTATTACCAAACTCCTCAGGGCGACGATTATGAAAATCTCGTAGTGTTTTTTCGGCACCAGCTATTCTTACTTGATAAGCCGAACGCATTTCTTCATAGATGGCTTTTGGTAATACTCCAGATTTCAATAAGCTATCTAATTCATCTTGTGCTGCTTTACCTGTGATTAATTGAGCTTGCATTTCTTCTATCTGCTGACGAGATTTTGAGAATTGAGATAAATTCAAACGTTTTACTAACCACGGTAAACTTACACCTTGCCCCAATAAAGACAGCAAAACTGTGCCAAAAACTATCGAAATTATTGTTCCTCGCCCTACAATTTCTATGGGTAAAGTTAATGCCAACACCATCGACAGCGAACCTTTAATATTGCCGAGAAATAACACGTGTTGCCAACGCCACGGTATGGAACGGTCAAATAAACCTACCATTGCTAATAGTGGATAAACAGAAACCATTCGTCCCATTTGGTAAGCAAAAATTGCTAGTATTACCGCTGGCAAAGTATTCCAGAGTGTGGTGAGGTTGACTTCTAAACCAATCAATAAAAAAATCAGGCTGTTAACACCAAAACCGAGAGATTCCCAAAAAGTTAATAATGTTAGGCGAGTAGAAGCCGATACATTCCCCGAAAGCCCTTTAGTCCCCACAATTAACCCAGCCACAACTACTGCGACTACACCAGATACACTCAGCAATTGCCCAGCTTGGAAAGCACCAAGAGCTACTGCCATTGTGAGTAAAATACTACTGAGTGGCTCATCTGCTCGAATAAATAAACCTGTACTTAAATAGCCAATAATTAGCCCTAACAAAGTACCGCCCGCAATCACCACAAAAAATTCTTGAAAGCCATCTAGAATGGTTAGTGAACCAGCCGCATTAAATTGTAAAATCAGGCTAAATAAAACCAGCGCCACACCATCATTAAATAAACTTTCTCCTTCAACAATGGTAGAAAGTCGAGAAGGAACTGGCACTTCTTTAAACACAGCAATCACGGAAACAGTATCAGTAATTGCCAAAATTACCCCAGCTAAAAGTGCCTGTATCCAATCGAAGTCTAGTACCCATTTCAATAATAATGCTGTTACTCCAGAAGAAATTATTACTCCTGGTCCCGATAATAAAGCGATGGGTTTAACTGTGCTGCGGAGACGACTGATATCAGTGTTAATAGCAGCCTCAAATACCAAAATTGGTAAAAACAAATTCAAAATTAAAGAACCATTCAAACCAATACGGCGTGGGAGCAATTCAGTAATTGCTAATCCCGCCACCACTAAACCCGCGACATAAGGCACTTTCAGCCTGCGGGATAGAAGCGCTACGGCTGTAGCCACTAACAGGAGAATAATTGAAACCTTGACTAATTCGGTAACATCCACTGAGATTTTGGTAATTTATTTGAGGTTGCTGCTAAATTTTATCTGAAATTGTCTGTCAGGTTAAATCTTTTCCTCGAATTTTATTTACCAAAAGTATTGAAGATGATAATATCTAGTGGTAAGATATATATATTTTAATTTTTATTTTACATTATTATTTAGTAATTAATTTCACTTTATTTAACTAGGTTTAAATTGTGGCGTTTGATAAGGTTTGTAAAATATTAGCAAATTTAAAGGTTGAGAAAAAATTAATTGATCAATTATTGAGCGAGGACATTATGCAAAAATCATTTATTTATCAAGATATCTTAAATAAGGGAAATGAACAAGGTGCATAACGGATGATTAATAGTCTACTAAATCAATGCTTAAACCAAATAGATCCATCGTTGATTGAACGATCGCAAGCATTATCTCCTCGAAAATTGAAAAATTTAGCAGAAGTATTATTCGATTTCATAGATGTATCTGATTCAGAAAATTTTTTGGAACAACAAGCAAGTAACTAGAATATTTGATAATTACTTGAGCGGAGATCATAACTTTGACTTTTTTATAGTGATCTGCTTTGCAGCAGCGCTGAGTCCCAAGGGGACACGCTTACGCGAACGCGATCGCACCACGCAAGCCGTTAATCTAATTAACAATTGGATAAATCCATTTGGTTCTCAATCAGTCGCAATCAGGACGGCAAATTTCTCGAAATGTGCCACATTAAATTGGTACCATCTGATTCTTTTCAGGTGAAAATAAGCAAAGCAATATACCAGGTATTTCCTTATGGTGATGGAATCAGCAATTGGTGAGGAAATTATCACCACTAATCTCAAGCAGTTTCTTTTAGTACTTTCGGTTTCATTAGGGGTGGCAACTTTACCTCAGATATTTAGTTGGTTTCGCCACATACCTTATACCTTACTTTTGGTAATTGTTGGCTCAGGGTTGGCATTTGTGGATGTCCGCCTTGTGACCCTTTCTCCGGAATTAATTTTGTTCATTTTTTTACCACCACTGTTGTTTGAAGCCGCGTGGAATTTGAGGTGGGCGGAATTAAAGCGCAACTTTGTCACCATTTGTTTGTATGCAGTGTTGGGGGTAGTGATTTCCATAGCAGGTATAGCCATTGGTCTTAATCAACTAGCGGGACTTTCTCTTTCTACTGCTTTACTTATTGGCGCTAGTTTATCTGCGACTGACCCGGTTTCTGTCACGGCTTTATTTCGTGAATTGGGCGTGGGCAAAGGTCTGACCACCATGATGGAAGGCGAAAGCTTGTTTAATGATGGTATGGCTGTAGTTGCCTTTAGTTTTTTAGTGGCGCTGTCTTTGGGAAATGCAGAATTTGCTTTCCAGCCAGTAGTAGTGCAGTTATTTACCGTTGTCGGTATTGGCGTAGCGGTGGGAGGATTAATTGGCTTTGGCATTTCTTACCTCACTCAACGCTTCGATTTGCCGATGGTGGAACAGTCTTTAACTCTGGTTTGTGCTTACGGTACTTACCTAATTATTGAAGAATTGGGTGGTTCTGGGGTAATTGGGGTTGTCACCACAGGTTTGATTTTGGGTAACTTTGGCTCTCGTATAGGGATGAATCCCCGTACCAGAGTGATTGTTTCTGAGTTTTGGGACTTTTTGGCGTTTTTTGTCAACTCGATAGTATTTTTGTTGATTGGTGACCAAATTCACTTTGCTATTTTGGGAGAAAACCTGCAAATCATTGCCGTGACAATAGCCGCCATGATTTTGATGCGGGCAGTTGCTATTTATCTTCTCAGCAAATTGAGTGCTGTTATTACCAAATATACAATCCCTTTAGCTGAACAAACTGTACTTTGGTGGGGTGGGGTACGCGGTTCCGTTTCTATTGCCCTAGCATTGAGTGTACCTATAGGATTACCAGAGCGAGAAAAAATTATCGCTACGGTGTTTGGTGTAGTTTTATTTACCCTACTTGTTCAAGGTTTATCTATTAAACCTTTGTTGCAGAAACTGAATCTTTTGGGTGATGCACCCTTACGTCAACGATATTCAGAACTAGCTACCCGTCATGTCGCCCTAGAACGTGTTTTGCAACACCTCCAAGCAGATACACGTCCAGGTATTGAACCAGAATTTTACCGTTACCAGGAGACATTAATTAAAGGCGAGATGGAAAATCTACAAATTAAAATTGATAAATTACAGGATGAGTATCCCAATCTTCGCAGCTTTACAACTGAACAATTCCGGGAAGAACTGCTGGCAATTGAGGCAGATACTTATGCAGAATTTGTCCGGTCTGGTAGGTTAAATACAGAACTTGCACCTATGCTTGAAGATGTTTTGCAGCATAGCGATATGGATACTTAAGCATAGATAAGGGTATGGGGGATGAGGATAAATTTTCCCCATTACCCCTGATCTCACGACCCTAAGAAGAGGGTTGCTTCCACCTATCCAAAACATCTTTGAAGACAAGTTCTTCTATCCAAGTTTTCGCAACTACTGCCAACGGTAGCGCCATCACTAACCCCAAAGCACCAAAAAAGCTGGCAAAGAAGATTTGGGCTACCAGGGTAAAAGCAGGTAATAGTGATACTTGTTTAGCCATAACTGTCGGAGTTAGCCAGTAACTTTCTACATTCTGAATCACGAGGTATAAAATTAGAACTGCGATCGCCTTCCAAGGTGCATCGAGAAAAGCGATCGCCATTGGTAAAACTGCACTCAAGGTGGGGCCAATGTTGGGAATAAAGTTTAACAGTCCTGCTAGTACAGCATGAGCTAATGCTAAGGGTACTCGTAAAACTAATAACCCCAAACCGCTGAGGAAGGCAATAAAAAGCATTTCAATTAAAGCACCAACTGTCCAGTTGCCTAAACCTTCGCCACACAGAGTGAGAATTTCTTCAACTCGCTGGCGGTAAAATGACGGAAAACAGCGCACGAAGACTTGACGGTAGGGTTGGGGATTGACTAGGAGCATCAAAGTTAAAACGATGACTAGTAGAAATTCCAATGCCGCAGTAAATCCAGTAGAGAAAAAAGCGATCGCTTGTCCCAACAGAATTTCACCTAAAGGTTGCAGTTGGCGAATTAAATTATTAATATCTGGTATATTCGGTAAATATGGCCCCACAATGGTCAGCTCTAACCAATTTATCACCTGCTGAATCCGAGACAGTCCGGCGGGAAACAGCTTGACTAATTCCTCAAATTGGTCAATAAATGGTGGCACAATCAGCACGAAACAAATAATTAATAGCCCAACCACAATCACTAAACTCAGCCACACAGCCAAAGCTCGCCGCATTCTCGACTGTTGCAATCGCTGCACTAGTTTACCAATAGCTGTTGCTAGTACTACAGCTGTAAATATGAGCAATAATAACTGGCGAATTTGCCAAAGAATATAAAGTGAGACAATCAGGACGACAAATCCTAACCATTGCCCAATTCTCATTTTTTCTGTCTCCTTTTATGTCTGCTGTTATAAATCATTCTCAAAACACCAATAACAGATGCGATGCCTAACACAATACCAGGGTTAAAGGTAATCGCAAAACTAGCCTCCGGACTATATTGCCAACGTAACAACCAGATCGTGTCATTACCCAACACAAAAGAAGGCACACGCAAGAATGTGAATACTGGTAATAATATTAAACCACTCATCATCAGTATAAAAAACACTAATAAAGTAACTTTCAACCAGGATAAAAAAGCAGAAACAATTCGCAATTTTTGGGATAGCATGGGCAAAACATATACCTAAAAACTTTATGTTTTTTAGCCTTATATTTAAATGTGACACTAATATGACAACACATTTATCAAGGCGAAATATAAATAAATTTGGAACTTAGATTATTATTTATTGGTCACATTTGTATGGCAAAGCTTTAATAAAAAATTTTTCCTAGGGTAGCGCTGATGAAACGGCAAATGAGACATAAGCACAAACGCTGGTTAGCATGGATAGCGATGGCGTTTGTCTTAACTGGATGTGAACAGGCGATTGAGTATTTGCCACCGTTGCCTAGAATCCAGATGCCAACTGACAGGCCAAAACCGCCCCCACTTCCACCCCAATCTGCTACAGCTACCCAAATAGAGGCAGGGATTAGAGAAAGCATTAACGAGGTGCGTCAAGAAAATGAGCTACAACCATTACAAAATAATGAACAATTAGCACAAGTAGCCCGTGACTACAGCCGACAAATGGCAGAACAAAACTTTTTCAGCCACACTGGTGCCGATGGTAGTAGTTTGCAAGACAGAGCGAGGGCTGGCGGTATCATCTACTGGGTGGTAGGTGAAAATTTGTTCAAAGGTACAAACGTTCCGCAACCTGTAAATATCGCAGTTGATGGTTGGATGAAAAGTCCCGGACATCGTGCCAATATTCTCCGTCCAGTTTTTACAGAAACAGGCGTAGGCGTTTGGCGAGTAAATAACACTTACTATATTACGCAGTTATTTTTGCGCCGATGACAGCGCGAGGCGCTAGTACCGCTACGCGGAAGTACAAAAGTCAACAATCTTATTAAACAGGCTGTTGGACGATTTTAAATGGTATCCCTATTTATGCCGTTCTGTACTAGAGGGTATTCCCTTTTAAAGTCAATAATTAAAAAAAATAAATCATATTCGGAAATTTCTCTTGTAAAAGACATTTATGGAGGGAATATTTCTGTCTTTTTACTTATGAAAAATCAACTATTAGATAGATAAATCTTACTATTATTTTAGAGGTAGTAGTTATTTATTAAGTTAGTAATTGTTTCTTTATTTAATTGACTTGTCCTGGGGATTTTAAAAGGAGATTGAAGGCAAAATCATGGCAATATTTGGCTATCACGCCTCTCATGAACAGTTTAAACCGAGTGTACTTTTAGAATACGTCCAAGCAGCCGATCAAGCTGGATTTAGTCGCATATCTTGTTCCGATCATTTTCATCCGTGGAGCGATCGCCAAGGAGAAAGCGGTTATGCTTGGTCTTGGTTGGGTGCAGCAATGCAGGCTACACCTCTGACCTTTGGTGTAGTTTGCGCCCCTGGACAGCGTTATCACCCGGCAATTATCGCTCAAGCTGCGGCTACCCTCGCTGAAATGTTTCCCCAGCGCTTTTGGGTCGCTTTGGGTAGTGGTCAAGCTCTGAATGAACAGATTACAGGCGATTTCTGGCCAGAGAAAAATGTCCGCAATCTGCGTCTCAAAGAATGTGCAGACGTTATGCGCGCCCTCTGGACAGGTGAAACTGTGACTCACTACGGTTTGGTAAGTGTGGAAGCAGCTAAGTTATATACCAGGCCAGCCATAGCACCGTTAATTATTGGCGCCGCAATTACACCGCCTACAGCTCAATGGCTGGGAAGTTGGGCAGATGGATTAATTACTATTTCTCAACCCTACGAAAAACTCAAACAAGTTGTGGAAGCATTCCGTCGGGGCGGTGGAGAAGGCAAACCCATGTATTTAAAAGTACAGATGTCTTATGCCGCAGATGAGGAAACAACTTTGCAAGGAGCCTTTGACCAATGGCGGACAAATATCTTTCAAAGTCCTGTGTTATCAGACTTACGGCATCCCCAGCAATTTGAGGCGATCGCAGAGTTTGTTAAACCAGAAGATATGTATAAATATGTACGTATTTCGGCTGACCCTCAGCAACATATCGCATGGCTAAAGCAAGATATAGAACTCGGCTTTAATGAACTTTATCTCCACAACGTCAACCGTGAACAGCAGGCTTTTATTGAAGTTTTTGGTAAACAGGTAATTCCCGCACTCAGCAGGATCAAGGAAGGAGCAACAATTTAATTATGCGAGTAACTGTTGGCCCACCTATTTTGATGATTAATCATGGCAGTACCTTTATGGCAACTGACCTGAGTGGACAAATTAATCCTGATGGTCATACGGGTATTTTTGCTGATGATACCCGCTTTTTAAGTCACTATGCCTGCTATGTGGATGGTCAAGCTTGGGTTCGTTTAACTTCGTCTACAACACAATATTATGCAGCCAGAGTTTACTTAACAAATCCTCCATTCACATCAAAAAAAGGCAAAGTTGCCCAAGGCGATTTGTCCTTAATCATTAGCCGGACAGTAGAACAAGGGATTCATGAAGATATCGACATTACCAATCATGGTTTAGCAGCCGTCAGCTTTAATCTGGAAATTGCCTTGGGTTCAGATTTTGCTGATATCTTCGAGGTGGAGTCACAGCAATGTATTCATCGGGGACAGATTGAGACAAGATGGCATGAAGAACAACATCAACTAGAAACTAGTTATGAAAATGACAATTTTTACCGTTGTTTAATTTACCAACCTTGTAATTACTCGTCTCGTCCTCACTATGCTAATGGCTGCGTCACTTTTGAAGTGGT
The DNA here is from genome assembly GCF_963920855.1 of Nostoc sp. CCY0012. Taxonomy (NCBI): domain Bacteria; kingdom Bacillati; phylum Cyanobacteriota; class Cyanophyceae; order Nostocales; family Nostocaceae; genus Nostoc; species Nostoc sp. CCY0012. Next base: position 21,316 of record NZ_CAWUDM010000055.1, read on the forward strand.
ATTAGAACCCGGCACAACTTGGCACGCTTGCGGCAAATTTAATTTGATTGATCATCAGCATATTCGAGAAGCCGTTGATTTCTGTTATCAAGCAATGGTAGATCCCAATATCATCAATACAGATATTGAAAAGCTACATTGTCAATGGCGGGACTCTGTAACTGATATTGTCTGCGCTAACGAAGATGTGGTGCGACTATATTGCCAGTCAATTGAAGATTTAGGTTCACTGCGATTATACGATTACGATTTTGGCCCTGATATTTGGCTACCGGCAGCAGGTGTACCGAAGTTTGTGACGCTGTTCGGACGTGACAGCTTAATTATCAGTTTGCAAAATATGATTGTCCATCCTGGTTTTGCCCGTGGCGCGCTACAAAAACTAGGACAGTTACAAGCTACTGAGTTAGACGATTGGCGGGATGCCCAACCCGGTAAGATTCTGCATGAAATTCGCCAAGGTGAATTAGCACATTTTGCCAAAATACCCCATACACCTTATTACGGTACTGCTGATGCTACATCATTATTTTTGATTACCTTGCATGAAACCTGGAAGTGGTTAGGTGATGATTCACTGTTACGGGATAACCGGGATATAGTATTACGTTGTTTAGAGTGGATTGATAAGTATGGGGATTTAGACGGCGATGGCTTGCAAGAATACCAAACCAAATCCTCAGATGGAATTGAAAATCAAGGTTGGAAAGATTCGGGAAATGCCATTGTTTATCCAGATGGTAGTCAGGTAAAAGCACCAAAGGCATTATGTGAACTACAAGGGTATGTTTTTGATGCTTGGATGCGGATGGCAGAAGTATTTGATGTGTTGGGTGAGGGAAAATTTGCTCAAGAATTACGTCATAAAGCCGCGAAACTGCAAGTCAGCTTTGAAGAAAAGTTTTGGAGTGACGAATTAGATTGTTATGTCTTAAGTTTAGATGCAGATAAACAACCAGTGCGATCGCTTACTTCTAATCCGGGTCATTGTCTGTGGAGTGGTATTGCTAATCCCGAACGTGCAGCGCGTGTAGTTAGGCGATTCATGCAACCAGATATGTGGAGTGGTTGGGGTATTCGCACTTTAAGCACTGATAATCCTGCCTATAATCCTTTCTCTTATCATCTAGGTTCTATTTGGCCCCATGACAACGGCATCATAGCTTTGGGATTTAAACGCTATGGTTTTGCTCATGAAGCTGCCCAAGTTGCTGATGGGATTTTTGATGCAGCTAAATATTTTGCAAGTTATCGTCTACCAGAACTCTTTGCTGGTATTAAACGCGAACCAGGTGCTTTCCCAGTTCCCTATATAGAAGCCAACGTACCCCAAGGTTGGGCTGCGGCATCAGTTTTTCAGTTAATTCAAGCCATAGTGGGATTACAAGCTGATGCACCTAATCAGTTGCTTTATGTTGACCCACATTTACCAGAATGGTTACCCGAACTCGAACTTCACCATGTAGAAGTTGGGAATGCGCGTGTAGACTTACAGTTTTGGCGGGAAGGCGAAAAAACTCATTGGGATGCAGTGGTTAAGTCTGGTGATATGGAAGTGAAACATCAAGTTTGGCAACCTTGGAGAAATCCTACTGCCTACTCCCTACCAAGATAGATCCAGCGATCGCAACCTAGTTCTAAACTAAAAGTGTAATCCCACTATGGCAGGAACTTCTTGTGAAAGCTAGATGGATCATCACAGCAGTTTCGGCGGCACTGTTTTTTGGCGGTGGCTTGTTTACATCGCTACAAGACCCTTGGTTTCAAAACTTGCAGCGTCCTGGTTGGTTGACTTTTGAAGCCCTAATTCCATTCATTTGGACTTTTATTTGGGCCTGTCTGACCATTTCCGCTATTATTGTCTGGGAGAAAATCTCCAAACAAGGCTCTCGTCCTTGGTATTTAATGTTTTGCTATGCTGCGATCGCAATTCTGACTTCAGCATACAGTCCCGTTGTGGTAGAACTTCGCAGCCTCACGGGTGGATTAGTTTTGGGTGGCTTGGCTACGCTTCTGGTTTACATTCTGGCTTTTATCGTCAGACCCATTTCTCGAACCGCTTCTTGGTTGTTTTTACCTTATGCCCTTTGGGGGCCTATCGGCACTTATGTAACTTGGGTATTAATTCAACTGAACACCCCTTAACTAGTACAACATAGGTAAATAGTGAGTAATATTTCTGTACTCAGTCCACAAGAAGTTGTCTCTATTCCAGAGAAACTGGGTAAGGAGTCGCAATCGCCTTGGATAAGTGGTCAATCTACTTGACGATGTATATTGAATACTATAGTATTCAATAATGAAAAACACAATTATTGATTTATTTGCTGGTGCAGGCGGTTTGACAACGGGATTTCACTTAGCGGGCTTTGAATCTTTATGTGCAATTGATATAAACTCAAAAGCCTTGGCAACTTATAAGCATAATTATCCAAATACTAAAATTATTAATCAGGATATACGTCAGATTAGTCCTTCTGATCTCAGATTAGCATTAAGTTTGGGGCAAGAAGAACTAACAGCGTTGATTGGTGGGCCTCCTTGTCAAGGATTGTCCAGAAATACGCCTGCTGGTTATCGTTATCTCAGTGATTCTCGTAACCATCTATATCGAACATTTTTGGAATTTGTCAAAGAGTTTAGACCACTCTATACTCTAATAGAGAACGTGCCAGAAATCTTAAAGGCTTACAATGGGGTAATTAAGGAAGAAATTACAAAACAACTTGAATCTTTAGGCTATAAAGTCATTTATTCATCACTAAATGCGGCACATTATGGAATACCACAAACGAGATCCAGAGCTTTTTTTCTAGCTAGTCTAGATCATACTCTTCGCTTTCCTGAGCCAACAAATTTTGGTGATATTAAAAGTGACTATAAAACTACAAAGTCTTGTAATCAGCTTAATTTATTAGATACAAATCTTTCGCCACTGGTCACCGTTAGAGATGCGATTGGAGACTTACCGCAACTAGATGCAGGGCAAGCTTATAATGCTGAAGTTTATCCTTCGGCTCCACAAACTACATATCAATCTTTTGTTCGCCATAACAGCTTAAGAATTGTGAATCATGTCGCTCGCGCTTTAACTCCAATTCAATTGTCAAGAGTACGCGCTCTTCGTGAAGGACAAGATGCGAGGGACTTACCTTCTGAATTAGCGCCAAAGAAACACTACAGTGGTGCATACGGAAGACTTTACTGGGATAAGCCGGCAAGAACCATCACAAGATGGGTTTTCCATCCCGGATCGGGTAGGTTTTTTCACCCTACTCAAGATCGAACAATTACAATACGTGAAGCAGCAAGATTACACTCTTATCCAGATAATTTTCACTTTTTGGGGACATACACTGAAATGGCTTCTCAAATTGGAGAATCTGTTCCCCCACTCCTAGCTAAATTTATAGCTTCATCTATTATTCAGGCTCATTGTCAGAAAATTGAGTGTTAATTTGATCTTCTAAAGCTGAGATAACTGTCTCTACATACCGATCAAGTGTCAGACGAGTTCTGTCAACTGTAATGCGAACTGCTTGTGTAGGAATAGTTCTAGCTCTGAAGAGTTGTTTTTGATTTTTATACCAAACCAATTCTATTTTGCCTGCAATGCTTCCCTGTAGTCCTGCACCTGATCGCCCGGTAATTTTATCTACTGTCCAAGCCCAAGTAAACTGATTTGGGTCAAGAGGATGGAGTGGAAATTCACAGTAAATGTACTCATAGCCTTTGATAGTTTTGAGTAATATGCTTTCATAACTTGTAACAACACTCTGTGCTACTTGACTAGAAATAATCTTCTCGTTCCAATGTTGGATAATAGCTGAACCCAGTTCATTAGGAGATGATTGCTCAGTTAAGCCAGTAAACCCCAATTGGATAGCCTTTTTGATAATATCTGCTCTTTGAATCACAAAGAAAAATGTACTTCCAAGGTTTAGCCTATTCAGTTGGAGAGATTTGAGTGACCAACCTGTTTTAGTAACCAAATCAACAGCATCATATAGAAGCTTGCTGCGTCCCAGAGCAGGGTCTGATAAAGGAATATCTTTAATATAATGAAAAATTGCTTCCCACGTATAATCCTCTATTGAGCCAATTATTGGAGATGCAATGGTCGCAATAATAGCTTTCCTTAATCTTTTAATCTCTTTGTCCGTTAACACTCAGGGATTCCTCTACGGCTTGTAAAAACTCACTCATTTTCATGCCCAATGCATTAGTAATATGGCTGAGAACTCTAATAGATGGACTTTTTAGCCCTCGCTCTAGCTGGCTGATGTAAGTCCTGTGAAGACCTGTTACTTCTGCAAGATACTCTTGTGACCAACCTTTTGCTGTGCGATGACGTTGTAGTTCTAGTCCTAAAATTTGATCTAACTTACTTGGTTGCATGAAAAAAAAGCGTAATATTTTGAATACAAAAGTTCTACAGACAAAAGTATTCAAAATAGTTTTTGAGTAAATCAAACAGCAAAACTTGTAACAAACTCTACTAAATTACAGGTCAAAATCCGTTAACTTAGTGAAGGCCATAAGTGTAATTCAGGCTACATAAACATGCGGCTAGAGCAGTTGCAAGCTTTTTTAGCGATCGCAGAAACCGGCAGCTTTCAAAAAGCAGCCCGCCAATGTGGTGTCACTCAATCTACCATCAGTCGTCAAATTCAGTCGCTAGAAGCTGATTTGGGCGTAGAACTATTTCACAGAACCAGCTATGCTAAGTTAACTCTCGGTGGTGAATCTTTGCTACCGCGTGTCCGGAAGATTTGCCAAGAGTGGCAAACTGCTACACAAGAATTAACCGATTTAATCGCCGGTAAGCAACCAGAATTGTGTATTGCCGCAATTCACTCACTGTGCGCTTCTTACTTACCCCCGGTGTTACAGAAATTTTGTCATGATTATCCAGAAGTACAGTTGCGAGTCACATCCTTAGGTAGCGATCGCGCCTTAAAAGTCCTCAAGGATGGATTGGTAGATTTGGCAATTGTGATGAATAATCGCTTTTTAATCACCGGTAAGGAAATGGTGGTAGAAGCATTATATGAAGAACCCATAGAAGTATTAACATCTGTCCATCATCCCCTAGCCCAATATGAACATATTCCTTGGTCGGAGTTAGTGCGTTATCCCCAAGTAGTGTTTAAAGATGGTTATGGGATGCAACGCTTAGTACAAGATAAATTTGAACGATTGGAAGCTAAACTGCAAGCAGCTTTAGAAGTAAATACCTTAGATGCCTTTCGGGGAGTTGTGCGTCAAGGCGAATTGGTGGCGTTGTTACCCCACTCAGCACTGATGGAAGCACGGAATGACTCTACATTAGCGGTGCGTCCTTTAGCTGATAATTCTGGTTTCACGCGTCGGGTAGTTATGGTGACAACTCAAGATCGCCTCCAAATACCTCCCATCAAGAACTTTTGGCAACTTGTAATAGAAAATATTCCCCCCCAATTTCAGCAGCAGCGATCGGCTTCCTAAAGTATGATGAGTCAAAATGTTGACCGTTGACTAATTGCTGCTATGAGCAATGTATTTAGAGATTTACTGAAAAAGGTAGGTAGCGGAAACCATACAGCAGAGAATTTAACTCGGGCTGAAGCAGCCACCGCTACTAAAATGATGCTGTTGGGTGAGGCTAAACCAGCGCAAATTGGGGCATTTTTAATTGCCCACCGCATCAGACGCCCTACGGGGGAAGAATTAGCGGGGATGTTGGATGCTTTTGATGAATTGGGGCCAAAGTTACACCCAATCGCTGCTACACCTCCGGCCATGATTTTGGGAATACCTTATGATGGCAGAACTCGCACCGCACCAATTAGTCCAGTGACAGCTTTACTCCTCGCCGCAGCTGGACAACCTGTAGTTATGCATGGAGGCGATCGCTTACCAACAAAATACGGCTTACCTTTAGTCGATATTTGGCAAGGCTTAGGTGTCAATTGGACTGCCCTCACATTAGCCAAAACTCAGCAAGTATTTGAGCAAACAGGTATTGGTTTTATCTATATACCTGTGCATTTTCCCTTAACCAATACCATATGGGAGTACCGCGACCAACTCGGCAAGCGTCCGCCGTTGGCAACAATGGAATTAATTTGGTGTCCTTATGCTGGGGATGCCCATATAGTGGCCGGATTTGTCCATCCTCCCACAGAAGGGATGTTCCAGGTAGCTTTAAAATTGCGGGGTGTGACAAAGTTTACTTTAGTCAAAGGCTTGGAAGGTAGTTGTGATTTACCACGCGATCGCACTGCCATTATTGCCTTGTCTCAAGCACCCCAGCAGATAGAAAGGTTGTTTCTCTCACCCCATGATTACGGCTTTACTACCAAAAATGTACCCCTGGGAAATACTGAGGAACTACTGGCTGAAATTCAGGGAGTTTTAGCTGGTGAACCTAGTGAATTTATGCAAACAGCCTTATGGAATGGCGGATTTTATCTCTGGCGGAGTGGCATTTGTTCAGATATGCCATCGGGTATAGCCCTAGCAACAGAATTATTTACTAATGGTACAGTAGCTGCCAAACTCCAAGAACTCAAACAGATGGTAAATTCGGCTGCCGAGACATTTGTTAAGCAAGTTTGAGGCGTAAACTTAATATAGTGTGAGGTGAGAGGCTGTATCTCAATTAATTATACAGACGCAATAGCGCAAACTTGTAAGCCAACTGGTGTATGAATGATGACAGATTCTACACCAAAAACCTGGGCGATGGAGTTTGGTGTGAGGACTGTTTTAGGTGTGCCTACTTCCCAAAGATGTCCTTGTTTTAATAAGGCAATCCGAGAGCTATATCTGGCGGCTAAATTTAATTCATGCAATACTGTGACAATTGTTAAATTTTGATTTTGATTGAGATTTTTGAGTAATTCTAAGAGTTGCAGTTGATAGTTGATATCCAAATAAGTTGTGGGTTCATCTAATAGTAATACTTTGGGTTCTTGCGCCAGTGCTAAGGCTAAAAAAGCGCGTTGTTTTTCTCCGCCAGAAAGTTGTTCGACCAGGCGATCGCTTAATTTTTCTAGTTGGGTTTTTTGAATTGCTGCTGTAACTTTTTGTCTATCTTCATTATTTAATTCCCACTGCCACCAAGGTTGATGCGGGGTGCGTCCTAAACTTACTAATTGTCGGACTGTTAAGCCTACAGGAACCGTTTGTTGTTGCGGTAATAATGCTAATTTCTGTGCAACTACATTGGGGGGCTGAGAATGAATAGCTTTACCATCAAGTAGTACGGTTCCTTGCTGTGGTGATAAAATCCGACTTAATAATTTTAAAACTGTAGATTTACCAGAACCATTAGCACCGACTAAACTTAACCATTCTCCTGTTTGCAAAGATAAGTTAATATCTTCAACAATGGGTAAGGCGGTGTAACCACCAGTGAGATTTTGTAGTTCAAGGGGCATGGTCAAGAATTAAAATTATAGTTTATTCAATCCAGCCGAACGCCGATAAAGTAACCAAATAAATAAAGGTGAACCCAACAAGGCGGTGACAGCACCTACTGGTAGTTCTACTGCTCCCAGTCGAGAAAGTAAATCTGCAAAGGTGAGTAGCCAAGCACCAGCTAATGCTGAAAGTGGTAACACAAAACGATGGTCTGTACCAACAATGAGGCGGACACCGTGAGGTACAACCAATCCCACAAACCCAATTAAACCACAGATGCTAACTGCGCCTGCGGCTAATAAAGTAGCCACACCACCAATTAATAAGCGCGATCGCGTTAATGATACTCCTAAACCTACAGCTAAATCATCTCCCAATGCCAGCACGTTGACAGACCGCGCCAACAAGCATCCCCCAATTAACGCCACGATAATATAGGGGCCAGCCGTGGAAATTTCTCGCCAACCGCGTCCATTCAGGCTACCAACCAACCAACTGAGGGCAATTTGAATTTGACCGTCTTCCGCTAATAAAAGTAAGGTAGTTTGCACTGAGCCTAATAAAGAACTCACCGCTACTCCCCCTAAAATTAACCTTTCAATAGAAATTCCTGACCCAGCACGACCCAACAAAATCACAATAGCCGAAGTTAAAATTGCGCCTATCCATGCAGCTAGAGGAATGGCAATCGGAAAAACTTGTAAACTGATCATCAAAATCACAATCAGTCCAGCACCAGCAGAAATCCCTAAAATAAATGGGTCAGCCAGACTATTACGTAACATTCCTTGTAATAAAGCACCTGACATTCCCAATGCGGCACCGACAATAAGCGCTGCGACAATGCGCGGAATCCGCAAATCCCACAGAATTGTTTGCTTGATGGGGTCGCCTTGATGAAGAATTGCTTGCCAAAATTCTCCCAGAGTTAAATGTACCGCTCCTTGGGATAAAGAAAGCACTAAAGTTACTAATAATCCTGTACCCAAAAGCAAAACAGCCCAGAGTATGCGGTATTTGCTAGTCATTAGTCATTGGTCATTATTCATTGACAGACTACTAGTAGAGTTAAAATTTTTCCACACCGGCAAACTGCTTCATGCTTGTATTTGCTGCTTCACCGCAAGTGCGGGGTGTCGGAAATATCTTATCGGGATTTGCCAAACCTTGAGGATTAAAGACTTGCCTTACCCATTGCATAGTTTCTAAATCAGTATCGCTAAACATATCTGGCATATAGCATTTTTTGTCTGCACCAATGCCATGTTCACCGGAAATGCTCCCACCGACTTTGACGCAAAGCTTGAGAATTTCCCCACCAACTTCTTCTACTTTTTCTAATGCTCCTGGTATAGAATTATCAAATAAAATTAGTGGATGTAAATTACCATCTCCTGCATGAAATACATTGGCGATTTTATACCCGAATTTTTTACTTAATGCCTCAATTTCTTGGAGAACATAAGGCAATTGTGTCCGAGGAATTACACCATCTTGGACATAATAGTCTGGACTTAAATGACCCGCGGCTGCAAACGCAGCTTTACGTCCTTTCCAAAGTTTTAATCTGGTTTCTGGGTCACTGGCAGAAGTTACATTACGGGCGCCATTTTTCTGACAAATTTCAGCTACCCGTTGTTTATTTACCTCAACTTCTACATCTAAACCGTCAATTTCTACTAATAAAATAGCGGTAGCGTCGCGGGGATAACAATTGGTTGCTACAACATCTTCTACTGCATTGATGCTGATATTGTCCATCATTTCCATACCACCGGGAATAATTCCCGCGCTGATAATATCAGAAACACTAGCCCCAGCAGCTTCAATACTAGTAAAATCTGCTAATAAAACACAAATTGATTCAGCAGTTTTCAGGATTCGTAAGGTAATTTCTGTTGCAATACCCAAGGTACCTTCAGAACCGACAAATACACCTGTTAAATCATAACCAGGCATTTCCGGTAATTGTCCACCTAAATCCAGAATTTCTCCTGTGGGGGTGACAATTTTTAATCCCAACACATGGTTAGTGGTGACACCATACTTGAGACAATGCACCCCACCAGAGTTTTCAGCAACGTTACCCCCAATTGAGCAGATAATTTGGCTGGAAGGATCTGGTGCATAATAGAATCCCGCGCCACTTACGGTTTGCGTTACCCAACTATTAATTACGCCTGGCTGGACAACAATGCGCTGATTATCTAAATCAACACTCAGGATTTGCCGCATTAATGAAGTGACAATAAGAACTGAATCTACCGATGGTAACGCCCCACCAGATAGACCAGTACCAGAACCACGGGCGATGAAAGTTACAGCATATTTGTTGCATATCTTAACCACGGCGGCAATTTGTTCTGTCGTTCTGGGTAAAACTACCACAGCAGGGCGTTGGCGATAGCTAGTTAAACCATCGCATTCATAAGTGATGAGTTCTTCACGGCGCTGTACGACACCATTTTTACCAACTACAGCTTCAAATGCTTTAATAATGGGTTTCCAGTTACGTTGTTGTTTATCTTGAATAAGCATATTTTTTTAGTTAAAAGGTAGATGTTTGACTCAGTTAGGAGTTACGCAATAACTCTCTAAAACCCTCTTTCCTTTGCCCTTTAAGTCTAGAATCCCCCGAATTGAATCCGGGGGAGTATGTCAAGCTACTTGTTCCAGGGATATCTCTGAGAAGTTACAAATTAGACAGTACATCCCGTGCAACGGCTAAAGTTTGCTCAATATCTGTTTCTGTGTGAGCTAAAGAAGTAAAACCAGCCTCAAATTGAGAAGGTGCTAAATAAACACCGCGCTCTAACATACCACGATGGAATCGTCCAAATTTAGCCATATCGGACTTTTTGGCATCTTCGTAATTATGAACTGGCCCAGCGGTAAAGAATAGACCAAACATAGCGCTAATGTGTCCACCGCAAACGCCATGACCAGTTTCTTGGGCAATTTGCACCAATCCATTGGCTAGCTTCTGAGTAATTTGGTCAAGATACTCATAAGTACCAGGTCTTTGCAACAATTCCAGGGTCTTAATCCCAGCCGTCATGGCTAAAGGATTACCAGAAAGAGTTCCAGCTTGATACACAGGCCCTGAGGGAGCAATCATTGACATAATCTCTCGACGACCGCCATAAGCTCCCACTGGTAAGCCACCACCGATGACTTTACCTAAAGTTGTGAGGTCGGGTGTAACGCCAAATTTTTCTTGAGCGCCACCGTAGGCTATACGAAATCCTGTCATTACCTCATCAAAAACCAGTAATGCACCATGTTCGTGGGTTAGTTCGCGTAAACCTTCTAAGAAGCCAGCATCGGGGGTAATAAATCCAGCATTGCCCACAACTGGCTCTAGAATTACACCAGCAATCTCATCACGATTTTGTTCAAATAAAGCTTTCACAGCTTCCAAGTCATTGTAAGGAGCCGTGAGAGTACCGCTTGTTGCTGATTTAGGCACTCCTGGTGAATCAGGTAACCCAAGTGTGGCGACACCAGAACCTGCCTTCACTAAAAACGTATCGGCGTGACCGTGGTAGCAGCCTTCAAACTTGATGATTTTCTCCCGGTTGGTGAAAGCTCGCATTAATCGCAACACTGCCATGCAAGCTTCTGTACCGGAATTGACGAATCTGACCATTTCGATACTGGGAACAGCATCGATTACCATTTCAGCCAGAATATTTTCTAGTACTGAAGGCGCACCGAAGCTAGTACCTTTTTCCAAGGCTTCATGGAGTGCCGCGATGACTTCGGGATGGGCATGACCACAAATAGCAGGGCCCCAAGTGCCAACATAATCAATGTATTGGTTGCCATCTACATCCCAAATGTATGCGTCTTTAACACGCTCAAAAACTATGGGTTGTCCACCTACCGATTTGAATGCACGAACTGGAGAACTAACTCCTCCTGGCATCAAATTTTGGGCTGCGGCAAAGATTTCTTGTGATTTTGTGGTTTTAATAGTGGTATTTACCAAAGTTCTCTCCTAAGAAGTGACATCCTCCTACACTGACCTTATCAGGTACAGTGGGTGATTTTTCTCGTAAATTTTATGAGGCAGATATTCACATACTGAATACTACCAGCTACTATTTGCGTCCCATCGCTTCCTCATTTCCTCATCAGGTCAAAACTTCTATCTTAGGATAGGGTAAAAAACTGTTCAGAAATTCTATCCTATAGAATTATTTGAACAAAAAAAATAACAATATGTTATACAAGTCGAACGAAGACTTGCCTTTAGAGATTCGTACTAAATTATCTGAGGCTTACCAAGACCTTTACCGGGCAGCTTTTAACTCGGCCATTCATTGGTATGGTGAAGCATCTAAAGCTCACAAAGTCGCATTGAGTGCTGTCAAGATGCAATCGGCGACAGATAGGAGGGCGTTTGTGTAAGACTGAATCATCAAGTTGAATCCAAAACAGCATATCAGCTAACCTATTGAGAATGGTATCGTGAATCCATAAATCATGTTGAATGAGAACAAATTAGCTGGTATGTTTTCTACTGATCCGCATTCACTACTTCACTCTATTACTGTTGATAAAATTCGCTACGATGAACGCGGTCTAGTGCCAGCAATTATCCAAGATTATTTGGATGGCACTGTCTTAATGATGGCATGGATGAATCAGGAGTCATTAACAAAGACTTTAGCAACTGGAGAAACTTGCTTTTGGAGTCGTTCTCGCCAGGAATTATGGCATAAGGGAGCGACTTCTGGCCATATACAAAAAATACACAGTATTCGTTATGACTGTGATAGTGATGCCCTGCTGATTGGTGTAGAGCAGATAGGGGATATTGCCTGTCATACTGGTGAACGCAGTTGTTTTCATCAAATAGAAGGGGCGATCGCTCCACCACCGGGTGATACATTGTCACAAGTATTTAAAGTGATCTGCGATCGCCGTGATCATCCTCATGAAAATTCTTACACTTGCAAACTTTTGGCAGGTGGCGATAACAAAATTTTGAAGAAAATTGGTGAAGAAAGCGCTGAAGTGGTGATGGCATTTAAGGATGATGATGCCGACTCTATTGCAGGTGAAGTTGCGGATTTGCTTTACCATACCTTGGTGGCTTTAGCTCACCATCAAGTAGATATTAAATCAGTATATCGCAAGTTGCAAGAACGTCGGCGATAGCAGAATTAGCAGGGGATGAGGGGACAAGGGGACAAGGGGACAAGGGGACAAGGGGATAATTTATGCCACATCTCTTTATTCCTCTGATTTCCCAGTCACCACAAAAAATGTTTTTGTAATTCTTATCATTAGCAAGTCTTTTCCTCTACGATTCCACAGAGTTTCCACAGGTATTTTGATAGTTTTCCACAGATGTTGGACGAACTAATAGGCACTTGCCGTTTTACTGGGGATATTTGATTCTCAGTAGTATGAGTATTAAGGGACTGAGTTTTTGTTAAGTTGAGTAACAAAAATCTTGCCTTAAGTCCTATTCTTGCGTTGGCATTTATTTTTTATACCAGCGAATTTAACATTTCGCAGCATTGACAAACCCACCCCCTCTTGGCGCACAATGATTCGGCTGGCTTGTTTTGTAGTCCGTTCCACCATTGACACCAAAAATTACCTGAAACGTTGGTGTAGATTGTCGGGTAGACACAGGATTATGTAAGGCAAATTCCACATCACCACAAGCAACTTGTCCCTCTTGATTGACCTCAGAGAAGGAATAACTTATGAACGCAACAGTTAGTATTTTTACAGAAATTCCCGAAACACTACATGAATCCCTCAAGACTTACTTAGAAACACATCCTGATTGGGATCAAAACCGAGTACTGACGGCTGCATTATCGCTGTTTTTACTACAAAATGGAGATAGCGATCGCCGCGCTGCTCGTGTATATTTAGAAACTTTATTTCACCACAGCTAAAGATCAATGCCCTGCACCAACTGGCCAGCAACACGCAATTTACTAGCCATTACACAAGTGCTAGTAAACAGCATTCTGGCTCATGCCTGAGCATGGGCACGGTCACCGTGCCCCAAACATTAATCGATTGGGATACCTTGTGTGAACAACTCTAGATTAGTGACTATCAACTCAAGAGTGAGCTTCTGACTGTTGAGAAGGACATTCAAATTTATACCCTACACCCCGTACAGTCTGAATTAGTGCTGGTTGACTAGCATCGACTTCAATTTTCTTGCGAATTTGACCAATATGTACATCGACAACCCGCTGGTCGCCAACATATTCGTAATCCCAGACTTCTTGAATCAGTTCTGCACGCCGCCAGACTCTACCAGGATGGCTGGCGAGGAAATGCAACAGATCAAATTCCAGAGCGGTTAAGGGTATTGCTTGGTTGTTGAGTGCTACCTCGCGCCGCACCGGATCAATCATTAACTTTTCAAATACCAGACGTTTTTGTTCAGCAGTCGTCACAACCCGCTGACGCCTCAAGATGGCTGCTACTCTAACTTCTAACTCTCCTAGTCCAAATGGCTTGGTGAGATAGTCATCAGCACCTTTAGAGAAGCCACGAATTTTATCGGCTTCATCTGCACGGCTAGTTAACATCAGCACGAAAACACCATTACGACTTTGCATTTCTTGGCAGAGGTTGAACCCAATGACATCTGGGAGATTAACATCTAAAATCACCAAATCTGGGTTAAATTGCTCAAATAAAGCTAAGGCCGATTTACCATCCTCAGCCGCCTCTACTTGATAGGTCTGCCTAATTAAAAACCGTTGGATTAAATTGCGGACCGCAGGGTCGTCATCAACTACAAGAATCTTGGCGGGAGCCATGACCATCACTTTTCACAAAAATTTATAAGATTAACAGGAAAGAGAATTGCGTAAAAACGCTGTTTCCACTTTGGGAGTTATGTAAGAATCTACAAGGGTGAGGAATGAATTTCCTGATTATCCACAAATAATATAGAGTAATCAGGTTTCTGGACAATAAAATTAAGAAGATTCTGCTAGTCACATAGGTACTTAAGTACAGGTATTGTAGTTAGTAAATTTAGTGTCCACTAGCCAGATATTTTCCATATTAGTCACAGCAGTTCGGTAACCTAAGAGACTTTCCTATCCCAATATTAGTGGTGAGTGGTGATTTAAAACTTTCTAATTTTAAATCTATCTGTCGATATGTGGATCGATACCACTAGGTAATTGTGTGGCTGATTGCTAAAAAGTTCCTCAGCAACCGCTAAATTTTCACAATATAAAACATAAAAGTTAGTTTTTTCATGAAAAAAGCGTTTTAGGTATTTTTCAGTTCAATTTCTAGAGTAAAGCCCTCACAGACCAAAGACATGAGGGTATACACGGAGTTATGGCAATATGTTAAAGTTGGTATAGTCAAAATTCCCAAATCAATCCAACTAACCCATGCTACTATCCTGGTAGGGCATGACAACATGTCGATACGTTGGTTTCGATCCAGATAAAACCTAAAATTGTTTTTCCTAAAGTAAAAGACTGCCACTGACCAAGGCTAAAGAAAGTATAAACTCCCATGAGCGATCAAAATCCCTACGACAAACTTGGGGTATCAGAAGATGCTAGCTTCGATGAAATTCAGGACGCTCGCAATCGCCTATTGGAGCAGTGTGAAGGCGATGCCAAAAGTCTAGAGCTAATTGAAGTAGCTTACGATGCGATTTTAATGGATCGCCTAAGGATGCGCCAGGAAGGTAAAATCAAGGTTCCTGAGCGAATCAGGTTCCCTGAACTGCGAGTGCAATTGCCTCCAAAAGAAAGTCCAACTCCTCATGAGCAGTCTCCTGCATGGCTGCAACGAATGCTCGATCAGCCAACACCTACAGATATTCTGTTACCTGGAGCCTGGTATTTGGGTTTAAGTACCATCAGTGTATTTTCCCAGGCAGCGGGTGATCAAGTTTTGCAGTTAGCATTAGTAGTGGGTGTAGGACTGAGTATTTACTTTATTAAACGTAAAGAAGGCAAGTTTGGTAGAGCAGTGTTGTTAACGCTGGTTGGTTTAACAGTAGGTTTAATTGTCGGCGGGCTGATTGCTAGCTGGCTATTACCGCAAATAAATCTAGTCCAACTGAGTGCTGAACAGTTCTCTACAGTGTTGACATTTATGCTGTTGTGGCTAATTAGCAGTTTTTTACGTTAATTTGATGAGTTTATAGGACTAGTACCGCTGCGCGGAAATTAAAAGTCAAAAGGAACCAGTGCGTTGGGGAGACAGCGCTGTTGGCGGGTTTCCCGACTTGTAGACGCCTTTTGCACGGTGAGCCAATCCGGTGGACGGGTTACCCGGCATCAGGGACTTCCAACTATTGACGCCGCAGAGTATTAAATAATGGGTAATAGCTAATTTGGTCTTAGCCGTCTATTACCCATTAACTTAATAAAAGCCACCATTAAGCAAGGTTGACTAGCTGAGGTTTGAGAATATACTCTACAGATGAACTCAAATTCGCAAAAATTAGGTCAGGGTGGTACATTTCTAGCTGAGGGCGATCGCGTATCCCCGACTCCACAGCCATTACTTTAACACTGTGTTTTTTCGCCGCCGTGATATCCGCTTCCGTATCCCCAACCATCCAAGTTTCAGCAGAGGGAGGAAGTTCAGCTAAAGCCCGTTTCATCAACAAGGGCTTGTCTTCGATATCACGAGTTTTTACGTAGTCATTACTAAGGCAATAACAGCGATTTGCTGGGAAGAATCTGTCTAAGTTGTATTGTTTAAAGGCATAATCTAATTCCCTTTGCCGACGCATTGTCATGACTACCAAATCGATTCCCGCTTGTTGAACCTTCAATAGTGCGTCTATGGCACCTGGGATCAGGTTGTCATATTGGAAATAAGGTTGTGTATGCACTGTTTGACGCCGCAACTGGGAAAATTCCTGGGCTTGAGTTTCATTTAACCCAGATTTCAAGGCAATTTGTGTTTCCGGTACGCGCGATCGCTTTAGCTGCCAAAATTCTGCTTTAGTTAGTTGCTGCACAGATTGTGTTGGATGGCGGGTTTTCTCCAAACAAACTTGATAAACACGGTAATAACGTTCGGAAACATCAATAATGGG
This sequence comes from Nostoc sp. CCY0012, assembly GCF_963920855.1. Classification (NCBI taxonomy): domain Bacteria; kingdom Bacillati; phylum Cyanobacteriota; class Cyanophyceae; order Nostocales; family Nostocaceae; genus Nostoc; species Nostoc sp. CCY0012. The sequence goes on from NZ_CAWUDM010000055.1 coordinate 37,793, forward strand.
GCCGTCGAAGTCAGTAATGAGTCTTAGCATCGGCGGGAAAATATTAATTTATATTGCAATTATCTACCTATTAAGGTTAATAATTCAATACATTTCAGTTGTGTTTTTTGTCGGGACATAGCATGAAGCTATGCCACATTTAACTTGATACCAATGACAAGATGCCCCTTTACAAAAGCGTCCCGCGTTTGATTTGTTCACTTTCGATGGCCTCAAATAAGGCGCGAAAATTGCCTTCCCCAAAACCTTGAGCTTGATAACGACGCTCTATAAACTCAAAGAAAAAGGTCGGTTGTCCAAAAATCGGTTGGGTAAAAATTTGTAGCAGCAATGCTTTTTGGGCATTTTCTTGCCAATCCACCAAGATTTCCTGTTGGGCGATCGCCTCAAGTTCTGCCTCGGACAAAGGAAGTTGTTTTCGTTGTTTGAGTTGTGAGTAGTAGGTTTGGGGTACTGAGAGTAAAGACAGTCCACGCGCACGAAATTGGGCGATCGCACTGATCAGATTTGTTGTCCGCAAGGCGATGTGTTGAATTCCCGAACCCCGATTGACATTGAGAAACTCCTGAATTTGGGAGTTGCGTGAAGCTGGTTCATTAATCGGTAACTGGACACTACCGTTACGGGAAACCATCACTTGGCTATATAAGGCAGAGCGATCTGTTTGAATTTTGAAACTTTGCTGGGGTTGAAAATCTAAAATTTTTTCATACCAAGCAACAGCAGATTCTAATTCTCCTACAGCCACGTTGAGTACTATGTGATCTATGGCAGTGAAAATACTCAGTGGAGAAGTAATAGAATCTTCATCATTTACTTGAGATCTTTCAATCAACGTATGAGTCAACCCACCCCAAGCCGTAATTTTGCCCCACTTGAGGAAAACATTACCTTTTTGCTGTTCCTGGATTGGTTGAATGACTTCAGCACCATGTATTTGAGCTAGTGCGATCGCTGCTTCCACATCTTCGATGACAAAGGCCACATCTGCAACCCCCGGTGGATGTTCGTTCAGAAACTTAGCCACCGGACTTGTGGGTAATAAGGCTGAAGACAGAAAAAAGCAGACACCACCATTATTCACAACTTCTGTACAAGTGTGAATTGTATTAATATTACTATCTACTGCTGTAAACCCCAAGTGGTTTACAAACCAATCCCGCCAGACTTTGGCATCATCTACATAGAAATGAACGTGATCAATTTTCATAAATCCTGAGAATCCAGCACAACAGCTTATATATCCGTGATTTTTGTCTTTTTTGCTAGATTATCAAGTCTTTACTCATTAATCATATACCAGTATGCATAGGCTACTATCTTATCTTAGAGCTACTTGCCATCTTTTGTCTGTTTGCTGAAGGTTAAAAGAATTACACGACTGCAAAAATTTAATAAAATTGCCAGATAAATGTAAAGCTTTGATTTTTTCAGTGATTGGTTGATGATAACGCTGACTAAATGCACTACCTAACGTTCCAATATCAATAAAACTTTTTGGAGATTTAGGAGTTAATTCCTGAAGAATAGCTTTCAGTGCTTGTTCTAAATCCGCTGAAGAATTAATAGTAGATATATGATTATCTAAAGATTTTTCTAATACTGGATACTGGGAAAATACAGTTATATATAATTCAGATTTACTATCTACTTGATGAACAACAAAATCATTGGCATACGCCAAAAAAACATCTTTAGCTTTTTTATCAGGAAAGTGTTGATTAATTACTTGCTTAATACTTAAATTATATTTATTTTTAAAAGCTTGAGAGATAGTAGAAAACTTTACCCAATAAATCTGTTGATTGTCTTGCTCGATTTTAATTAATTGTTTTATTTGTTGAATAAATTTATTTACTGGAGGAATATCTAAAGAATTAGGAATTGCTATTTCTTTTCCGTTTGAGCTATTAAATATTTTTAAAACTTCTTCTTGTTTATATACTTGATATATTATCAAACCATATTGTTGTAGATGATTGCATAAATTTGTCATAACTTGATCAGACGAACAAACTATCACTTCTTGCACATTAGCGTAACGTTGATGAACTGATGAACCTAAAGCTATCATTTTACCATCAGCATTATCTCTACCAACGGGAACATGAATTAATTCATAACCACGCTGATGTAATTCTACATCTCGTTTACCCATACTACACCAATTAGCAAAGGCAATCTTGACTTGCAGAGGATAGGTACACACCTTAGTGGTGCAGAAAACTTTTTGGAGTCTCAAGTTGAAAAAACAGTAACAC
>NZ_CAWUDM010000056.1:0-39268 GCF_963920855.1 Nostoc sp. CCY0012
CGTGTTACTGTTTTTTCAACTTGAGACTCCAAAAAGTTTTCTGCACCACTAAGCCGATTTAGATTTACAACACAAACTTAAAATATATAATTATATAGCTGAATTTATCAAAGATAAAATCGATACATACAACAATGATTTTAATACTTGTTTGAGTGCAGTATATTTCCTTTGTGGTGAAACGGATCAAAAACTTCTGCTTGAGGATACCCCTAGCATTAAAACTCAAAAATTAATATCCATTATCAAAGAGCAATTAATAGCAGTTAAAGTTCATTACCAAAAAGATAAAGAAACAAAGTTATGTAGCCAGAAAACGGAAATATTTGCCTTATTGATTGGTAAAGATAAACCAACATTAAAAAAAATTGAAGAGTCAGAAATTTATTTGGACGACTTACCCCAAGAAATTGCTAATATTTTTATCGAAGAACAACAAGCATCAGTCTCTTTTCAAATTTATCCATAATTAAAAAAATTTTCTTGTGTCTCAAGAAGTTATAGACAAAATCATTGGAAAAGTATTCTCAATTTCCATAGAAATCGCTTTGCTTCTTTGGCGTGAAATTTTACTATGGGTTTGTTCCAGTCTTATTGACTGGATTCAAAAAGAAATGATTCCTCTACTTGAAAAAACAGTAAAATTAGCATTTATGGATGTAAATTTTATTAATCATGATACTTTGTATGCTGTAAAAGATGCTTGGGAAGAAGTCAAAAATAAATTTTTAGAAATGATTATTGAGTATGAAAACTCAGTTTATTCTACAGCATGGAAAAGACGGGTAACTTCAATGATGGTTAAAAAGATTGAAGCAAATTTACCAGTAGTTGTTAAGAGAGAAATAGAAGAAGATATTGATTGGGATATATTACCGCAAAAAGTGAGAGCAACTTGGTTAAAAAGCAATGAAAATAATTACAAACTAGAGAGCGAATAGAAGCTGCATTAAATCGGATTCATTATCACGATAAATTGTATAACGAATGGAATCTCAAAAAAGTAGACCCCTCTGGTTGTCGTGTAGCTCTTAACTTTTTTGGACAACCAGGAACAGGTAAAACATCATGTGCAGAAGCAATTGCCAATCTCCTGAATAAAACAATTATCACTGTTAATTATGCGGAAATTGAGTCTAAGTATGTTGGTGAAACACCAAAAAATATAACTGCTGCATTCAAACAAGCTAAAGAAACTGATTCTGTCCTCTTCTTCGATGAAGCAGACTCCATACTTGGTAAAAGATTAACTAGCGTCACCCAAAGTGCCGATCACGGGGTAAATGTCAGTCGTTCTGTCATGCTTCTACAACTAGATAGTTTTGATGGCATTGTAATTTTTGCGACCAATTTACCAGAAAATTTTGATGGGGCTTTTGTGCGACGCATTTTAGCTCATATTGAGTTTGAACTTCCTGATGAAGATTGTCTTTTGCGACTTTGGCAATATCTCTTGCCAGATGAAGTTCCTCGTGCAGATGATGTAACTTTTGATTGGTTGACTTCTCAGTCTATTGGTTTGGCAGGTGGCGATATTTTAAATGTTGTCAAATTAGCTGCTAGCAAAGCTGTGGCGCGCACTGCTGATGAATGTAGGGTTTCTCAGCAAGATGTGTTAGAGGCAATTTCTCAAGTTCGTAGTGGTAAAGAACAAGTTGGTTCTACTTTATCTAGACAGAAAAGTGTTTCTGTTAAAGAGACAACACTAACTCCTGATGAACTGCCTAATGAAATTAGAGAAAGATATGATGCCGCAGTAGCTCAAGAAGATAATCATGCTTCTTTATAAATTAGTCAGTATTTTATAGTCTAAAGCTAGATTATTTATATTGAGTAATTTTAAATTTGTATGACTCAGGGGCAAGAAGCTACAATTGCAGGCATCTATGAAGTGTGTATTGGCGTTCCCGACCCAATTTTTGCTATTCAATATTGGGAGCAATTTGGCTATCGTATTGGTCAAGTGGGTGAATTAGCCGCAGATGCCGCCTATCAATTATACGGGGTTAATTCTGCTTTACGTTCGATTCGTTTGTATCACCAAAATGCAGATCATGGTTTGATTCGGTTGATGGTGTGGCAAAATCCCACAAATCAGGGGTTAGGTTTAGCATCCATGAAAGTTAAAGGAAATCGCTGGGCGACTACTTTAACGGCTGATGTGTTAACTATTTTAAATCACGCAGAGGATGCAAAAGCCGGAAATTGGGCGATTAAATATACCAATCCTCACTGGGAAGTTATCTACAATAAAGAATGCAAAAGCCGCCCTTTTACTGATCCTGCGGTGGGGGTGCGAGAAATGCTACTACTGCAACCTTTAACTCGACAAGTTTTATTTCAAAGGTTTGGCTATTCACTGCCGAATTATGGGCAAATCAATGATCATGCTGCTTTCAAAACTAGCCAGTTTACCCATATGGGAATGATTGTTCAAGACGATAGCAAGCAAAGCTTGAAATTTTATGAAGAAGTTTTGGGTTTGCTGCGTGTACGTGATGATGTCGAAACTAGTTATGAATCTTCACCAGCTGGTCGTGAGATGTTTGACCTCAAACCAGGAGAAAAGTTTATTGTTACTGCTTTTGATGATCCTCGTTCTTCCGCGACTGACTTGATGGCTGCGCGTAGTGGCAGACTATATATAATTCGCTTTCCCGAAGCTATTGATTTAGAATCTCGGTTTGAAGCATCGCAACCAGGCTGCTTAGGGATGTCACTCTACACCTACCGTATTCGGGGTATAGAAGAATATTGCGATCGCATTCAAGTAAGTTCAGTACAAAAGTATACAAATATCGTGGAAAATGAATTTAGAGAAAAGAGTTTCTCCTTTGTCGCACCCGATGGCTACTTCTGGAATTTGCTAGAAGGATAACTGCCATAGCATTGGACATTTTCATTTCTGTCCCATGTTAGCGACCTCAACCCGGAAGGTAGAGAGAAATAGTTGAAGAAGTACCAGTAACTGACCAACAAATTTTGCCAATGAGAACCTGGACTGCAACAGTTGTACTAACTTTTTTTGGGCTGATATCTGGGTTCATAGCTTCTGAGCCTATCAATGCTACTTTGGCTTTAACAGATAACGCCCTAGCATCATCTGATGTAATCTCTCAGTCTCCTACCAGACCAATTACTGTCAGCAAAGCTGAGTTTGGCGTACTGAGAACTGACTCTCAGGGTCAAGATAGCTTTACTCGTACCAACAGAGTCATTTTAAATCAGACTGGTAAATACGGGTGGCGCATTCAACTCAAGGGCTACAAAGGTGAAGTAACCTGGCGAGAAGTCCTGCAATTGCCAAAACCTCCACAAACATGGGCTACAGAAGATGGTGAAAATTTTTCATTATCTCAAGATGGGATTGAAGCTGTAACGACGCGTACACAATTCACTTCAGATGGTGTGATTGAAAATTTTTGGACAATCGTTCCCGGAGACCCAAGCGGTAAACATAGAATACAGGTTTTTATTGATAACCTTTTGGTTGCTACTTTCGATTTTGAGCTTATTTCTTTGAGAAACTAATCAGGCTACTGATTTACAGATTGCATCTCCAAAATTGCTAAATTATTCTGATTTTTGGGTGTAATTTTTCTAGATTGAGTATTTTAAAAACAGGAATTACGTAACCATCCACGTATTTTCGTCATTGCGACCGTAGGGAAGCAATCTCAAAGCCTTAATTTTCGTAGCGAGTGCGTAAGTTCTATAGAAATAAGTGAGTCGGCGCTAATATTTCGAGTCATGTTCAAGAATTTTAATGTAGGGTGTATTGTCGCGTAGCACCATCATCAATTCTAGAAATTTTTTCACTTTGATGTTGTGGGAGAGAGGCTAGAGAATAGATGGTGTATTTTATCAACTTCTGGGCTTGTACTAAAATCCTTCTCCCTCATCTCTCCTCTCTCCACCAAAAGGATAGTTACAGTAAAATTCCCATATTTATATAACTTGGAGATTATCAAAGTTTTCTTATGACCAAGCTTTCTCCAAATTTTTTTCTATTTATTTTTGTAGTTATTATTATTTTTTTAGCTGTATCTTTTTCAGCTTGGTTATCTCCTCAACCATTTATTTTCAAATCTTTTGGACTGGATGATATTATACAGTCACTTCTTTTTTTATTTTTTATTTCTTTGTTATTAGAACGTTTTTTGGAAGTTTTCATTACTACTTGGCGGGGAGATAAAGCTGCACAACTAGATATTATCATTCAGCAACAAAAGTGGTTAATATCCGAAAGAAGAAGATTTATCGCCGAACAAGACCAACCAAAACCAGTTAATTTCTTAGAATCAAATCAAATTAATGATTTACCACCAGAGGGAGTGAGCTTAGAACAGCATATTATTCAAAAATTCATCCAAAGCCAAAAACAATATAACCCGCAAATCGAAGATTTAAATACAATAATCAATGAACTCAATGAACAGGAACGTAAAAAAGTAGCATACAAATCTGATACAAGAATTATTGCTTTATGGACGTCTTTATTATTTGGTTTTTTATTGAGTGGCATAGGTATTCGCTCAATTGAGCCACTTGTCGTTATTGATTTAAACAATCCTATACAAATAATTATTTTTCGTTGTTTAGATGCTTTATTAACAGGAGGAGTAATTTCCGGAGGTAGTGAGGGGATTCATAAGCTCATACAGGTATTTATCAATTTTATGGAAGCTACTTCTAGACAAATTAAAAATCAGAGATTTTCTTGAATCAAAACTTTCAATCATGTGTGAACAGTAAAAACGCGGGGTTATGCACTCTGCTCGCCAAATATCACTCATTAGTAAACTGCGGAGTATCTTAAAGATAGAGGTTTGACAATTATTGAGTAGCAATCATGAATACACAGGAGTTCCTGCGATTGATTGAGAAGCAGCGCTCATGCCCCCAGACACTACCAAAAGCGCTGCAAGCAATGTGGTACGAAAAACAAGGTAATTGGGACAAAGCCCATGAAATCGTCCAAAATGCCAGTGATGCTGATAGCGCCTGGGTTCATGCCTACTTACACCGCCAACAAGGTGATTTGAGCAATGCCCGTTACTGGTACGAAAAAAGCAATCAGCCAGAATTTTTGGGGGATATTAACCAAGAATGGGAAGAGATTACATCTTGTTTATTGCAAAAGGCCAACACAAATCATGGATGCTGAAGAACTGAAGCGACGTTATGCTGCTGGAGAGAGATACTTTCCAGGAGTCAATTTAATTGCAGCTAAACTGATAGCAGCTTATTTACCGGGAATTAATTTGTGGGGTGCAGATTTGAGTGCGGCTAATTTAGCTAAAGCTAAACTTTGGGGTGCAGACTTAAGTAGAGCTAATCTAGCCAAAGCAAATTTGACTAAAGCAAATTTGTGCGGTGTAAAACTGCATGAGGCAAATCTCAGGGGAGCCAAACTTAATTTAGCCAAGTTGTATGGAGCAGATTTAAGTGGGGCTTACTATGATGAAAGCACAAAGTTTTCTAGAGGTTTTGACCCCCAAAGTAAAAACATGCAAAAATTTTAACTGCATACTTGTTTGCGTTTACCCTAGGGATACTACTCTAATTACAACTCCTGTTTTTCAGGCAACGGAAATATATCACCAGCTAAATAAGCCGGAAAATGCTTTTGAAAATAGAGCCAAGATGTCATATCTTCCCCATCTAAAAAAGCTGTTGGGGCTTGCTTATATAAAGGAACACGGGTATTAATTTCATCTTGAAGTAACTGGGGTAATTCAGTAAAACCATTGACTTTACTACCAGATGCACTGTAGATGAGATAACCCAGGCGATCGCCCATCTTCATCCAGGGCAGCCATTGACCAATTCTATCCCAACTAAGTCTGAGTTGAGACACAGAAACCAGTTCTGAGTTAAATAAATCGGCAGTGGGTACAGCTAGTTTGAAAAGTTCTGTCGCCTGATATGTGGGATATGGGCTGTATTCAGCAAATTTTGCATCTTCTGCCAACGGATTGGGATATGTGGGAAAAATATCGAAAACAAAGGTTGTCGTATCTCCATCGACTTGGGCGGGGAACTTGCCTGCAAACTGTCCCTGCACAGGATTATTGGCAACGTGCATCACAGGCACCATTTCACCTGTCCAAGGGTTTTCCCATTTCCTTAAAATCTCATTTGTCTGTGGGTTCAGGTAATAAGTCAGTTCCCTAGAAGTAAAATCCCAACTACCTTCTGCTGTGGGAATACATCTACTAACGCTGACTCCTGACATTTTAAATAAAAGTTTTCTCTTCTCGCCAGGAATAAAGCTGTAAATCTTACCTGTCCAGATCAAAAATGTAGATTGGGTAGGGTCAAGGGAAGATCGAGTTTTCACCCATTGCAAGGCATCTAATTCTTGAACTTGGGCAACCATAGCTTGTCTCCTTTGTCATTGGTTATCCCCCTCATTCCTCTCATCTTCCTCACTCCTGACACCTATCAGAAACTAGGGACTGGGGATCAGGGACTGGGGACTGTGGGATTTTTGATATATAGCTAATCAGCCTCCTCTAGATGCATAACTGTCTAGAAAAGGCTGATCAAAAAAGTAATTTAATTTTATCCTTGAAATACCCCCAGGGGAATTCGAATCCCCGTCGCCTCCGTGAAAGGGAGGTGTCCTAGGCCTCTAGACGATGGGGGCTTAAGACTCAGACCTTTTATAAAATAACGAATTTTTCCCTTGATGTCAACAACTTTGCCAAAAAAAATTTTAATAGCTCAAATTGGCGGCAAGATATTAGGGGAATTGGTTATTGGCAACTGGACTGCTTCAGGTCACAGGCAATTAATTGAATGAATTAATTCATTAACTTGAACTTGCAGCTTGTCTCTAAATTGTTGTACCTGTTGATAAATTGCCGCACGTCCTTGGACTAAGTTGACTCGTTGCACAGGCTGAATAAAGTAACGCAGACGAGTTCTCATAGCCCAAACTCCCATAGAGGGAAATATCATTAAAATGATTATGAATGGCGAGAGGGGCAAGAAAGGTAATTTAAATAAACGTTGCAATCTCTGAAGATTTACTGTCCAAGGATGTAAAAATTCGCTACCAATGCACACAACTGGAAGAATGGGAACTTGATAGCGATCGCTCAATTTCATAAAGCTGACATTAAACTTTTGCAACTGATAACGTTGACTCCAACCTTTCAGGGGCCCACGCACTCCTTCTGGTGCATAAACGAGAATTTTACCTTGTGCCATTGCGGCTTCAAAATCACCTAACTCGGCACGTACACCACCTAAAACTTTTGACCATTGAGGCGGTAACCACCACACTACCCAAGGATGTTCAAATAATGATGCTTCTGCTATGGGTTGCACTACCCAGCCTTGGGCTTCTTCTAATAAATAACTCAAGGTGATAAAATCCCAGGGAAAACACATCCCTGCATGATTCATGGCCACAATTACCGGCCCTGTAGGTGGCAAGTTTTCGATTTGTTGCAACTCTCCACGAAAATAATATTTAACGATGAAAGCCAGAATTTCTTGACTAAAGGCTTTTTGATATTGAGGGTTAAAATCGCTAACGTCTTGTCTGGGTAAACGACAACCAAGACGCAACCACCGATTAAGTAGCGCTAAATAAAATCCCCCAGGAATTAAAAATAATACATATTCTAGCCAATTCCAACCATCTGGATCGGCGTGATAATGCTGCCAGTGTCGGTTAAATAAAATCAGCCAGCCAGGAGGATACCATAAACAAAACCAGTCAAACCAGCTAAATCTATAACCTTCATCTGATGTTTTTGTCTGTTGAGTGCTGAGGATGTTTTCAGCATGTTGATGAATCACAAGCACTGAGTAGACTACACAACAAATATCTTTATATATATTTTGCTGATTTGTATCATACTCAGGGATTAAGTTTTAGTTTGGGAGTTGAGAAATTTTACCCCAGGTTTGAGCGCTCAAGATAACTGCTGTCTCTACATATACCTTACTAATTGCACTCGGTAACGATCTTTTTTGGTCACGGCAATTTCCCCAATTTCCAAACGTCCTTTACCGCGAATAGCGATTAAGTCGCCTGATTTCACCTGAGAACTAGCTTGAGTGACTTCCTTCCAATTGACACGTACATCTCCACCGTCGATGAAATTTACCATTTTGCTACGGGACATACTAAAACCAGCGGAGGCGATCGCATCTAACCGCAATGAAGCTTCTACTGTGGTTAATTCTTTTTTCTTCGGTTCCCGAACCTTTAACTCACTGATGTCAATTTGTTGAGTTTTTACCGGCACCGATCGCACTTGTTGCAGACTCATAGCTAAAAATTCGGCCAACTCTGGGGCGACGATGGCCTGGGCCCCGCGTTCTCCCAGCACAATAATATCTCCGGTCTTTTCGCGGATAATACCTGTACCCAGCATGGCCCCTAAAAAGTCGCGGTGTGTAGCTGTATCAAACAAAAAATTTCCCGCTATTTCTAAAGCTACCAGGGCAACTTGAGATTGATCTAGGGGTAGTTCAGAACGGGCGATGGCAATTCGTTGGCGTTCTGCTTGCGGATAGCCACCCCAGGCGACTAATTGTACTTCTGTTAACCGACTGAACACCCGTTGAATTTCTGCTAATTCTGGCGGTGACAAAAAATCTGTCAACACCACTTCCCAAGTTTTAATGGCTTGTTCTGCCTGATCAATGACACGAGCTACACTATCTCGATTTTCAACACCCTTTAACAGTTCTTCTCTTGGCAACATGCTTAAAAATTATGAGTTATCTTTTCTCAGCTTTGATTTGAGAGTTCATCTGCTGAAACTGGACGCATCTTAGTAAGAGAAATAATACTTACTCAAAGCAAAAATGCTCTGCCAATAGCACTTCAAGTGATGCTTGTCTCCGCGTAACCTTGGATATTTTCTGGGTCAAACTGACGTAATATCCGGGTAGCTTGCCGAGTCAGTGTTTCTGAACCCTGAACAACAACGATGTATTTACCCATATCTAAACGATTACGGTAGGGTAAGGCATCACCACCTCCCAAAACTAAACCCACTCCCCCACCAACAAATACACTACCCATAGCACCACTAGCAGCCCCTAAAAGTCCGCCAACAATATGATTACCAATTTCACCAGCCCAGGCAAAGGTATCTAAACCCGTAATCAGACTGAAGGTAAACCCAGCGAAAAAGCCGAAAGGTATCAACCAGTAGGACATTAGCTTTGCTTGCTTTTTAGCTTGTTCCTTGGGGTCAATCAAGCCGAACTCGTCAGCAGTTTTATAACCTCTACCGAGAATTGTACTATTTATGGCTTGTCTTTCTAAAGCTAAGTAAGCTGCTTCGGCTTGGATGCGGTCTGGTAATACGGCAACAAGGTAATTCATTGATGGAATAGTAGTTATCTGATAAAAGTTTGTCTTAATTAACAGCTTATCAGTCTAGGGTTGATCAATCCTGTACCTAATTTCAGATGGACATCTAACAAGAGGAATACTTCCTAGGTGATCGCTAACCTCGATATATCTACCCTGCCTTTATCTGTAGGTACGTATCAGAAAAATAGTTATTTTGCAAGATTATTGTTATACTTATTTACATGACACATAATTTAAACTTCAAATCTCCTCAGCTATTTAGCCCTGTCGTTTTCAGTTCTGAGTTTAATAGCTTTAAGAGTATCAATGCTTCCCAAGCCTGGTCTTTATTCTTTACAGGTGGTAGAGAAGATAGAAAATTAGATTCTAATCCTCGAATAAGTCTGCTTTTTACTAGTGTTTTACTAGCACTTGGTATTTCCGGATTCGCCAGAACACTGATTCTCCGGAGTTTCTTTCCTGCTTAATTACTTAACTAGTAGTTAACACAATGTCTTTTTTGAACCATCAAGAAGTTGGTGGTTCAAATTATTAAGTAAAACGTTAGCCTTTAAAATATTAGAAAAAATATTCATCTAAAATTTGACAACTTAGCCTAGGAGAATTAATGTTAGACTTCAATACCTTGACGGTATTTTCCAGCACTTACTGTATTGGTATTTGTGCCTTTCTTATTCCCGCCAACCTAATTGCTACCTCGTTGACAATAGGATTCGCATTATCATCTCGTCCAGCTATCGAGGTTTGGCGAAGTGCAGCAATTGCCAGTATCTTTGCTTTATTAATGATACTGCACGTATTTGCTTGGTTCATGATTGGAGTTGTCATGGCTCCCACATACATTTTATTGGCACTGGGAAGCATCTGCTTGTTCGCCAATTTAGGAGCGATTATCCTACAGCAAATAGGGAAGAAAGTCCTCCTAAGCAACGAAGCCCTCTAGAGTAGAGAGTGTTTACAGGATTCAGAAATTAGCATTCAGAACTTTTGAGCGCATCTAGAGGTTCACAAAACCCATTCACGCCTTGCTTAAGAACATAGATTAAAATCGGTGTTGCTAAAGGCTGAGGGAATGCCGGCATTGATTGGAGATGTGCCATCATCCCTACAAGTGAATTATTGAGTAAATCTGAGCGATATCCTTGCTCACAAATCACCACCCGCCATCTTCTGGCCATAGCGTCTAACCACTCTGAGTTAGTCATTCCTGGTTCTTGACCTACCCGGATAGCCAGGGTCATGGCTGCATCTTCTAAATCGCCGTCGCAATCCTCAATTAAATCCAACGCTTCCATAGCACTGGGATAATCTGCTAATTGAGAGCGAAATAGGGCAATTTCCTGGGATGTAACTGTAGTCATAAAATCTTCACAAGCTAAGTATTGGAATACTCAGATATGGTAATCGAATATATTCCACTTATAACAGGGAACAGACTTGAAAGTCTCTGAGTATCTGGAGTTTGTAAACAAAGACTATCGGCAAATTAGTCAAAAGTTTTAGCCTCTAATCATTTTCCCTTTAAATAAGTACTAATGACCAATGACTAATGACTAATGACTAATAACCAATAACTTATTCAGTAAATGCCCTAGAAGTGACAGCACGTTGTAACTGAGCCAAAGCGCGGTTGTAGTCTAAGATAGCGGTGATGCGATTACCTTCGGCTCTTGTGAGGTCGTTTTCGGAGTTAATCACATCGGTTTGAGTACCTACACCGGCTTGGAATCGCAATCGAGCTAAACGGAGTGCTTCTCTAGCTTGTTCTAAAGCAGCGTTGGCTGTTTGCACGTTTTCTAAATTAGCTTGCTGGGTAGAAAAAGCTTGCTCTACTTGAAACCGGATTTGGTTACGCTGCTCACTAAATTGAGTTTCCGCGATCGCCACATTAGCTTGTGCTTGAGAGGCTCTAGATCTGGCTGCTCCCCCATCATACAAATTGAGGCTGGCCCGGACTCCGACGGAGTAACCATCGGTAATACCAACACCGTCATCAAATTGATCTAACAGGTTGTAACTAGCAATCAAGCTAACTTGAGGCCCTAAAGATGAAAGTGCCTCTCGCCGCTGTTGTTCACTAATGTTACGTTGTGCCAATTGTTGTTGCAATTCTGGGCGATTTTGAAATGCTAAAACAATGCTACTTTCTAGGTCTTGGTTCCACAAACCTGCTAATTGCACTGGATCTGCGGCACTGATATTGGCCGATTGTGGCAAATTTAAGCGTAACGCTAAACGCCTCCGGAAAATTTGCTGCTGGGAGAGGCCATTAGTCAGTTCTTGGGTAGAGTTGGCTAAATTTACTTGCGATCGCAGGACATCAAACCGCGTACCTACGCCAGCTGCTTCTAAGGCTTGAGCATCGCGTAAACTAGCCTGGGCGTTCTCCACAGATGATTGAGCAATCCGTATTTGTTCATCAGCTTGTTGCAAGTCATAATATTCTGTGGTGACACTCAACCGAATTTCTTCAGATTGACGCTCTACAGCTAATTCATCAAATTTTACCCGTTCTTCCGCTTGCCTGATGTTGGCTTCTCGTCTGCCCGAAGTGAAGATGTCATAGGTGAGTTGGGCTTGACCACTAAACCCTGTACCAGATTCAGCACTAGGCGATGGAATACCTGTTTGTTGTTCTTGTTGTCTTAACTGTAGCTCATTGCCGGCAGAGCGACTGCGAGTGATATCAGCACTCAGTGCTACATTGGGCAATAATGCCGCTTGTGCTTCACGTAGAGCGGCTTGAGAACGTTCTAGCTCCAATAGCGAAACTTGCAAATCCCGATTGTTACGCTTGGCAATTTCTAGTGCTTGTGCCAAAGTAATCGGCTGATTTTCTTCCAGTGTCACTTCCTCTGGTTTGGTCGGAAATTGCAGAGGATTTGCATCAGGAATTAAGTTTTCGGGAATTGGTACCGCTCCTGCTGGGGCAAATTCCCTAGTTTCTGGTTGCTGAGGCAATTGTCCGGTATCAGCTGGGGCTAAAAATTCCTCTGATTGCTGTGGCGTAGGAGTTGCTTCCCAAATAGTCTCTTCCGGGCTGGATATGCTGTCAGGAGTAAAGTTATAACCCTGAACTACCCGATTCCTATTCAGATTTTGAGTTCGGCAACTACTGGCAAGCAAGGACGCAGAAACCAATGTACTATTGTGCTGCTGTTCCTCGGGGCAATTGTTCGCTGCTAGTAAATTTGCTGCTCCTGTACCTCTAACCGCAGGTGGTAAAACTGTCGATAACGGAGTTGTGAAATTTGTTGATGATACTGCTGGTTGCTGTTTAACATCTGGTGTATTAACAGCCGTAGATGCAACTATTTGTTGCTCAGAAGTATCAATGTGACTTTGTTGTTGACTAATTTTAAAATCGTCATCTTCTGAACGTTTAGCAGATTTTAACTTAGCCCTGAGATTGGTAAATTTATCTTCGTCTTTTTTAGATATTTGTTCTCCGGATATCCCAGTATTTACTGTTAATATTACTGGGTTACTCTTACTACTTGAAAGCCGCAAATTCAGTGGAGCCAACCCAGGTTTGGGTACTATATCCGGAAAAATTTGTCTTGTACTATGAGGCAGTTGGGTATTAATATGATCTGCAAACAAGGTTCGACTATCAGTAGCAGTCAAGACATCAGGAGAAGACGCCAGATGTACCTCACTGACTGTCCCAGCCAAAGCAGGCTGGGTTGTTAATACCGCTGCTGTGACACCAGGTAAGAAACTATGGAATAAGTATTGTCCTTTCACCGCATCCCCTCACACAAAAATCAATCTAGCGGCAGAAACCCCTTCTTCTCCACAGAATATAACACGATCCTAAATTTAGAAATGAATATATCATGACACTAAATTTAGGAATCAGCACTCGGTTTATTTTCAAAACGTTGAACTATGCGAGAAAGTTCCGCCTTTTCGTCAACACTAACGCGGCTAGGAGCGCCACTGACAATGCGTTCGTAGTTTCGGAAAGAATCTCTAATTTCTGGGCCGTCAGCGGTAATATTGTACTCACGGATACCTTTGTCATGCCATGAACCGCGCATTTTAAATACGTTGATGGCCCGCGACATTTCTCCACGAATTTCTACGTACTGTAGCATCAAAATTGTGTCAGTAATTGTAGAAATATGGGAGTCAGTAATCGAATGAGAACCCATAAATTGGTCAGTTGTATTGGTAAAAAAACCAGTTATTTCTTCTTGCTTGGCATAACCAGTCACACCGATAACGAACTGACGAAAAGCGTTATTACTTACGCCTCTAGCTAGGGCTGATAAAGAATCAATGGCAATGCGCGCAGGTTTAAAAACGGCAATTTCTGATTTAATAATTTGTAGGTGATCTTCTAAACCAGTTGATTCAGGATAGGTACAAATAATTTTCAGTAAACCTTGACGCTCTAATTCTTCAAAATCAATTCCCCAAGAAGAGGCATTACGCGATAATTGGGCGCGTGATTCTTCATAGGCAAATAATATGGACTGTTCACCATTGACGCAGCCATTTTGGATAAATTTGCTTACCAAAAGCGTCTTACCAGTACCAGTGGCTCCCGTGGCTAAAATAATCGAATCTTTAAAAAAACCACCACCACACATTTCATCTAGAGTTTTTACCCCAGAAGATACTCTGACATTAGATGACCTTTGGGTTAAACGCATTGCTCCCAAGGGGAAAATATTCACTCCTTCATTGGTAATTGTGAAAGGATACTCACCTTTCATGTGAGTTGTACCGCGTAACTTGAGGATTTCAATTGTCCGGCGGCGGCGTTCTCCTTCTAAAACGTTGCGGACAATCACCACATTATCTGATACAAATTCTTCTACCCCAAAGGAAGCTACAGAACCATATTCTTCGCTCCGTTCAGTGGTAATAATTGTAGTCACATGCAGTTGTTTCAAACGTGCTACTAAACGGAAAATCTCCCGCCGCACTACTCCCATCGCTTCGTACTGCTGAAATACCGCTGTAATTGAGTCTATGGAAACTCTTTGAGCTTTGTACTTGCGAATAGCATATTGCAAGCGCTCAATCAGTGCCGAAAGATCGAAGTTACCAACAATATCTTGACCTTCTGGGTCGGGCGATGCATCCAGTATAAATAACTTGCCTTCATCTATCAGGCGTTGCAAATTCCACCCAAAAATATGGGCATTTTTAATAATGTCACTGGGAGATTCTTCAAAGGTAACAAATACTCCCGGCTCATCAAAACGGGTAATACCATTATAGAGAAATTGCAGAGAGAATAAGGTTTTGCCTGTACCAGAAGTGCCACTAACTAAAGTAGTTCTACCAACAGGCAAACCACCATGACTAATATCGTCAAAGCCCTCTATCATCGTGCGAATTTTTTCTATGCCACCAATTGGGGCATTATTCGGTGCTGCTTGGTCTTTTTCACTCATTGCTTCATAATAAATGGGTATTAAACCCAGTTTTTATATTACTCAAGTTGCTACTTTATCGTCAAAATTATCTTAAAGATGATTTTATTCTTCCCAATCTTCTTCGCTCAGTTCTTCATAAAGTAAATCTAATCCAATCAACACTCTTTCTCTGTCTGATAGGTCACCAATTATTTTGCGAACAGGTGGCGGCAAAATTTTAGACAATGTTGGCGTAGCTAATATTTTATCTTCTTCGGCTAGCTGTGGGTTCTTCAGCACGTCAATTACCTTCAAAGCGTAAACACCTTGAAATTCCTGTTCTAAAATATTTTTGAGTATTTTTAACGCCCTTACCGAGTTGGGTGTATTCCCCGCTACATAGAGCTTGAGAACATAAGTCTTCCTTGCTTTATTCATATAAGGTAAAGCTAAATGTGAAAATGAAAATACAGGTTAATCAAATGAATGCGGCAATGATAAATTTAATTTATTTAGAAACAGAACATCTATAGCGTTCGCAGAGGTGGGCTAAGATATCTATAAGTGTCAGACGGTAATCCATTAAAGCTTCATCGCTCCTACCTTCTAATCTTAGCTGATTGGAAAACTCTTCAATTAGTTCCATGTGAAATTCAATAATTTGGGGCACAGGAATATTAGCACAAAATACTGCATTGATAAATTTATCAATTTGTTCTTTCAATGTTTTGTCTGTAGTAAAGTAATTTATAAGAATCTGACGATAATCTGATTTGAGTTGTTGCAATAATACCTGCTGATCAACTTGAGTCATGTGCGGAAAGAACTGCTGTGATTTTTGCTTTGGATATGCAAACACATAGAAATATTTATTAGTGAAATTTTCCTTAAGATATTGTTGCCACTGGTGCAGTAAGTAGTAAATTTTAGCGGTAGCAACTATGGGCGATAACCAAAACTCATTTTGGTTGTACTGTCTATAACGCCACATCAGCCCACTCAATCTTGGTTTAGTCGCTAGCTGAGTTGGGTTATCTAAATTTTTCTTAATATCTGTGGGAACAATCAAGATGGGTAGTAACATCTATATGTAGTAACATTTGTATACTTATATATTTTATTAACCATCCCGACCAAGATTTAGTGAACTAATAGGTTAAGATCACAACTCTTGGTTCTGACTGGGTGTTGAGGAAAGTTACAAGTTCAATCTGAAATAACACTGCGCGTCAACAGTAGTTTATACATGAGAACTTCAGAAAATCATGCAGTTTAATCAGCACTAGGATTGAGACAAGTTGCTGATCAGGTGTGGTTGGTAAATGCAGTTACATTACTTAATTGATGATTCGCATATGCATATCTCCTTAGATATAGATCCTTTTATTTCTCTTGTTGATAAGATACTTAAACTAACTTAAAGTATCGTCGCATTCTAAATCATTATAATTCCTCAAGGTTCTAAAGCGAATCTTTGGGGCCATAATTGTTTTAGTTGTCACTTATCGAAGAGAAGTTTCAGCACCAGTAGAACACTGATAAGGATCTTCTCCCAAAATTCCAAGTGGCAAAGACGAACACTGCTACTCCCAAAACGAGTAAATCCAATTAGCGGTGTATCTTGAGAATCAAGTTAATTGTTTCAATGGCGTTGAAGCTGTAACAAGAATCGCTTAAATGAGTCTTCTGCAAGGATATTACTTCAGGTGTAAATACTATTTGCCGCAATGCTGATGGTGCAGCCCGCAGGTTTCCCCCAGAAGAATGACCCCCAAAGCCCTATGTCAATGCTACAGTACCCGCTTTATGACTTTCTAGCAACCGTACCCAACTGCGTAGAAACCAGCACTCTGGCAATGGTGCTGGAAATTTTTGAGCAAGAGCAGTGCGATCGCTTAGTAATATTGAATCAGCAGCAATGCCCTTTGGGATTGGTGTACTCTGCCCGATTAACCCAAAAATTGTTGGCCACATCTGGTGAATATCTAGATGGTGATTTACAGCAGCCATTATTAAGTTGGGATCAAACCATTATTGAGCCATTAAAGACAATACCCGCAACTTATTGTATAGATCAATTGCGGCGACTTTTAAGTTACCAACAAACACAAAAAAACAATAATTTAGATTGGGCGCTGATAGATACTGATGGTAAATTTCTGGGGCTGCTAAATAGCGCACGGCTATTAAAATTATTAGCCCAGGAAAAATTAGGAGTTAGTGCAGGGGGAAAAAGACCCGCATCTACCCAGAAAAAAGCTCAAACAACTACCCCAGAAACAACAAACAACGCTGGTAAACCAGTGAAAACTCACAGGCGATCGCGTCGAACTCATCAACGCCAGTCAGTAGGTAATCAACCATTAATACAATTATTGGAATTACTGCCTTGGCCTTTGATGTTGCAAAGGGGATCAGGTGAAGTAGTAGCACAAAATCCGGCTTGGTGGCGACAACTAGGAGCATTGAAAGATCCTGAAGGCGTCCGACAACAGGTAGAAACCATACTGGCTCCAATTCGAGATCAACAGCCAGAATACGCCAGTCAGCCAAGCCGTAACAAATATCGTCCTCATCATAGAAGCAATGACCATGACAACGAGGAAAAATCCTCCCCGTTAAATACAGCAGAACATAGCTTTGCGGGGAAAAAGGAAGCTTCGCCACCAAAAAACTTATCGCCCTTGGCATCATATTCTGCACCATTAGTAAATAACCAAAAAGAGCAGCCAGTAGGCACAAATATTGCATCTAGTCGCTGCTTTTTAGATAGTCAGATGGGTACTTGTACTTGTATTGTGGAAGTGCAAAATGGTCAAGAGCGCATCTGGCAATTTACCAAAATTCCTTTAGATAAACCAGAGTCGGAACTGCTACTGAGTGAAAAATTACCAGCGAGTTTAGCGTCAGAAGCAACCGCGCTCACCATAGGGGCTGAACTAGGCAATGACCTGTGGTTAGTATTAGCTACCGATGTCACCGAACAGCAGCAGATTTGTAAAGAACTAGCAGCTAAAAATGCCGACCTGATTCAACTGAATCGATTAAAAGATGAATTTTTAGCTTGTATTAGTCATGAATTAAAGACACCCCTCACCGCCGTTTTAGGATTATCGCGGTTATTAGTAGACCAGCAATTAGGAGAACTCAACGAGCGCCAAGCCCGTTATGCTGGACTAATTCATCAAAGCGGACGGCATTTAATGAGTGTGGTCAATGACATTTTGGATTTGACCCGCATGGAAACCGGGCAGATGGATTTAGCCTTGGTACCAGTGAAGATTCAGACAGTGTGCGATCGCGCTTTATCAGAAGCCAAAGCTGTTCATACCCAAACCACCAAAGCGACAACTACTCAGCCCCCAGTAGTCAGTTCTGCTCCAGAATTTACTATTTGTATTGAACCAGGTTTAGACCAAATCGTGGCAGATGAATTGCGCTTGCGGCAAATGCTGGTACATCTACTGTCCAATGCCTTTAAATTTACAGAACACTCTGGTGAAATTGGGTTGCGGGTAAATCGCTGGGAAGGCTGGATTGCTTTTACAGTTTGGGATACAGGTATTGGCATTCCCGAACATCAACAACATTTAATCTTTCAAAAATTCCAACAATTGGAAAATCCCCTGACCCGTCAATTTGAAGGTACCGGTTTAGGGCTAGTCTTAACTAGGGCTTTGGCGCGCCTCCACGGAGGTGATGTCAGCTTCTTATCTCGTGAAGGTAAAGGCAGTCAGTTCACATTACTGCTACCACCTAGCCCACCGACAACAAACTTCACTGAAACAGAACAGGTAATTGAAGAAGATTCCCAAAGCCCAAGTACTCCAACAACAGAAGCCACAAACTCCGGTCGTCAGCGCATGGTTGGTACTACTGCCCATCATCCCATTAGCTCACAACGGTTAGTTTTGGTAGTTGAGGCAGTAGCCCGATATATTGAAGACGTCACCGAACAGCTCAAAGGTTTGGGTTATCGGGTGGTAATTGCCCGTTCAGGAACAGAAGCTGTAGAAAAAGCTCGTCGTCTACAACCAAAAGCCATCTTTTTGAACCCCTTATTACCGCTACTTTCGGGTTGGGATGTGCTGACTTTACTCAAATCTGATGATGCTACTCGTCACATTCCCGTAGTGATAACAGCAACGGGAGCCGAAAAAGACCAAGCATTTGCTAACCGAGCCGATGGTTTTTTGAACTTGCCAGTTGAGCATCAATCTTTAGTACCACTTGTGGAAAAGTTATGTGCTACGACAGCAATTTCGCCGTCAGGATTAGATAATCCGGAAATCATCCCCATTAAAACGCCACTACGAATTCTCAGGTTGGTTGATCACAATTTAGAATCCATGAACCCCCACCCTTCACTGCGGGAGCATCGGGTGATAGAAGTAGATGACCTAGATCAAGCAGAACTTTTGGCGCGGGTTTGGCAGTTCGACGTGATTTTGCTGGATATAGAAACTTCTGTAGCCCAAACTTACTTACAACAGTTAACTCAGCATCCCATCTTGGCCGAGCTGCCCCTAGTAACTTGTGATGTTGAAACCACCCTGGCAGCCTCTCAGATTCCTGGTTTATCTGTATTTCCTTATTTAACACCATTTACTCAAGACAATCACAACCGTACCGATAAAACAGATCCCTTATTATCAGTGCTGCAAATTGCCTCTGGTGTCTCCTGTCCACCCAGTATCTTAGTGGTAGATTTAACCATGCTGCGTGACATACCACAAATCAAGGGCAAACAGTCCAGGAGTCAGCGCCCAGCGAAAGATTCCTCTCTTAGTGGTGACACTACTGAAAGGGGATCTGAGTGGTTTCAAGCTTTAATTCAGTACTTACAAACCGCTGGATTGAAAGCAGCAATGGGCAACTGTTGGGCAGAAGTACTGCAACAAATTCGTCACCAAAGCGTTGACTTACTATTAATTTGCTTAGGTGAGTCATCGATTCGTAAAGAGGCACTAACAGCGCTAAAAGCATTAGAGAATTTGCCTTGTGATTTACCACCTATACTGGTCATTGATCAGCGCTTAAGTAGTCATCAAATCAATTCTCTGCCGAATATTTCCGCCGCAGCCAGTGTCCAGCAGCAAAAAATCAGGTCAAAGTCATTAGCAGCTGTGATGGGTGGTATGGTTGCCCAGATTTTGCCTCGTTCCATCTCAATGGAGGATTTATTAAGTCAAATCAATCAAGCTTTAGCAATTAGTAGTCGTTAGTCATGGGGAAGAAAGTTTTCCCTCATCTTCCCAGTCCCCATTCCCTCATGATATTTTGAGCCTCTCTTTTTTCATTTTCCTAAAAGAAACTCTAATTAACTGGTAATTAACTCTGGTGGCTAAATTTTCGTAACTATCTGGCGGTAAGTCCATTTTTACGAAAGTTTTCGGTTCAGCCAAGACTAACAAAGAGGGATATTGTTCTTGCTGGGAACGCCGTTGCTGAATATGATCTAAAGCTTCTTGAGTCAGTTTAAGGAAATTTATTTGCTGTTGGGTGTAGAATACTACACTCGGTTTTTTGAAGCCAACCATGAGTAATTCTTCATTTGGTTCTTGGACTTCTAACATCAGTGCAGACAGTTCTCGCAAAGGTAGTTGGCGTTGCTGATCCATTAAAAACAAAGCAGGCATCAAGACAATGATCAAAAATGCCATAAACACTGCTAAATTCATCTTGATCAGTGAATGCCAACGGCGACTAAGAATCAAAAATGCCATGATGATGGCACCAAATAGCCAAATAAAACCGCCTAGTTCTGGTAAACCTGCATTTTTAATCAGTAATGGGTAGTCTGGTGCTACTGAATTATCACCTAGTAAATAAAATATGTGAAACAGTGCTACTGAAAGTACAGTGGCAAATACGACATTTATCCAAGCACTGATTTTGATAAAAGAGGACGCAGAGGTAATTTCTTGGTTTTTATCAGAGAAAAAATCGCTCCATAACAGCGCTACCAGAATAGCTGCGGCTGGCATTAACGGCAAAACGTAGCTAGGGAGTTTAGTAACAGCAATAGTAAAAAAGCCAAAAATAGTAATAAACCAGACACAGGCAAATAAACCCAATTGCTGAGAGCGTTCTTGAGATAGCCAGTGCGATCGCTGCCAAAATTTTAGTCTGGCCAGCGCTACAGGTAAATATATTGAGTACGGCGCAAAGCCTAGCAGCACTACTATAAAGTAAAAATACCAGGGTGCAGAGTGATTATTAACTACTTCTGTGAAACGCTCTATGTTGTGGTATCCAAAAAAAGCATTAATAAAATCCCACCCATTCCGCCAGGTAACTAACAAATACCAGGGGGCTGATAACCCGAAAATAATCAGCGTACCCATGAAGGGACGCATTTCCCAGAATACTTCTCTAAATTTGCCTACATAAAGTAGAAATGCCAAAATAATTAGCCCAGGTAGAACAATTCCTACAGGCCCTTTACTCAAAATCGCGCCCGCGATGAGTACATAAAAAGCCAAATACCATTTGTTAGGGAATATAGATCTAGTTTGAGGTGTTTGTCCCTGAGTACTGACATTGCCGGCATATCCCAAATAAAAACACAACAATGCCGATGCCATGCACCCAGTCAGCATCATATCTGAAACACCCGTTCTGCCCCAGACAATCATTTCTGGATTAAGTGCCAGCATCGCCGCTGCTATGGCAGCTGTGGCGTAGCGACGATGAGGACGTGAAACTTGTTCTAAGGTATCTTTTTGCGTGAAATACCAGTGTAAAGTGTAAAAAGTTAAACCAATTACAGCCCATGCTGCCATGGCCGACGGCAGACGTACTGCCCACTCATTCACCCCAAAAATTGTATAGGCGATCGCTTGACACCAATAAATCAAAGCGGGTTTATCAAACCGAGTTTCGCCATTGAAAAAAGGAGTGATCCAGTCACCTGTGACAAACATTTGCCGGGAAGCTTCAGCAAACAATGGCTCTGTTTCATCAACCAAGCCGACATTGCCCAAATTCCACCCGTAAGCAACCCAACTAATCACAACTAAAACAGTCACAACAAAAACTGGACTCTTCGCTAAATTGTTGAGCCACTCGTTAACAGTACGCGGAACACTCAATTTCATCCTCATAAGTTATTAGTCAATAGTCCACAATTCAACATAACTAGTCCATAGTCGTTAACTACCTGTGTTTTGTTCTTCAAAGAAAAGGGAGTAGGGAGTAGGGGAGATGAAGAAGTATTTTTGTTCTTGTCCTCACTCCTCTTATGGATTTAGTACCAATAACCATTCTTGATTTTGCTGATTCCATTCAGGCAAGGAAGTTTCCCCCACTACATAGGGCCCCCAGTAGCGCCGGGAACCATCTTGTGCAAAGGCAATTATAATATCTCCTGGCTCTAACTTGAGATTCCCATTAGGTAAGGACAGCTTCAACCCCTTTTCACTACCTTCTTGGGGATCAAAGTCCCAATGGGCTGGCACATCATAGTTTATGTGTTTATTGTCAGCATTTTTTGTCTGTGATTGCCGAGCCAGTAATGCTAAACGCACGGGTTGATTTGTGCGATTGCTCATGCGTAAGTTACCCTGATTTTTGACCTCAGTAACTGAGTTTTGCCGAGCTGCCAAAATGTGAGTCTGGCTTGACTCCTCTGGAGGAGTTGGGGTGGCAGATGGATTGGTGATGTTAGTAGAAGTACTTGTTTTATCCAAGACAGGTGATACTGGAGCTTCATCTAATTGTGATGTATCTGGGTCGACTGACTCAAAAGAAACACTTATATCCCAAAATCCCACCAGTAAACCAAGCAGCCCCAAAGCACAAGCTGTGACGACAGCGTTACGATACACTGTAGATTTCATATTAATAATGGTTAGCAATAATATTTTGTTTAGCCTTGACCAAATACTAGCCTATTATCGGCAGAGGTAATTCCAGATATTGGGCTATTAAGTTGATATTGACTCTGAGGAAATCAAGTGATGCCATGTATCATAAATTGCAGTCTTTCTAGAAAAGATTGGCATAAATAATTACATAGCTTTTTACTAAATAGGAACGAAAAATCTAGCTTTTTCGTCAATTAATTCAGCATCGACACAAAAATTACGTAAAATATGATGCAAAAATAAGTAATTTATATGTAGACATACAAAAAGCAGCTTTTCAGAATCAGGTAGTGTGAGTCACCATGTGCTTTTTTTTCAATTCTTAAACTGAACTCTTAGACATTTTTAAATTTATTAATAATTTACAATAATTTTAGCGTATTCTTCTATAAGTCTAAAAGCTTTATTTACATCGTCCTATACTATATTGAACTTCTCTCCTTTGCCTCGGTTGTGGTTGGTGTAAAATATGTCATTACTAAAAAATTTAGCGAAAGTTCCGAACCTACGATGCAAAATACTCGTCTGACTAACTTGTTTGACGCCATCGCTAGGCGTTTGGGGCAATGGTTTTTAAATCCTTGGCGACGCTTATCGTTACTAACTATTAGTTTTTTACTTGGCTTTTTTCTGGGAACGGCAATTTCTACCATAGCTGGACAAAGAGGTACGTTAGACATTTTGATTGCGGGAATTTTAGTGGTATTTACAGAGGTTACTAGCAGAATATTTTATAGTCGCAGCTTTATGGCTAGACAAGCACTTTGGGTAGAATCACTCAATTTACTAAAAGTGGGTTTTATTTACAGCATGTTTGTCGAAGCCTTTAAATTGGGTTCGTAATAATGAGTTGGTGGTTAGATAATGCAGATGCAACATGGCAGCAGCAAGCCAAAGCAGCGGCTTTAGCAGACACTTCAGTGGCTCAGGCTTTTGGCATCACACCCACAAATGTGGATGAAATGATCCAAAAGCGATCGCACTTACTAAAATCTGTACTACCCAATTTTTACCAATTTTGCCAAATTAAATTCTCCGTGCCACCTGAGGCTATGTTGGGTATATTGTGGGACTTGTGGCTACCACTGGGAATGAAAATTGCGTCGCAGCGCCAAGAGTTGGGGCGTCCTCTTATCCAGGGAATCCTGGGAGGACAAGGAACAGGTAAAACCACCATGTGTCAGGTTTTGGGCTTGATTCTCCAAGAATTGGGATACTGCACCTTGAGTTTATCTTTAGATGATTTATATAAAACTTATAGCGATCGCCTGGCTTTAACACAGCAAGATCCTCGGTTAATTTGGCGTGGCCCACCGGGAACCCACGATATAGATATAGGTTTACAAGTCCTAGATCAAATTCGTCAATGCCAAAGTCCTGTGAGTGTTCCCCGCTTTGATAAATCTGCATATAACGGTGCAGGCGATCGCACAACTCCAGAAATTGTCCAAGATGTGGATATTGTATTATTTGAAGGTTGGTTTGTTGGGGTACAACCCATTACTCCCGATGTCTTTGATCATGCACCGCCACCCATTGTTACAGAAGAAGATCAGGCATTTGCTAGGGATCTCAATGAGCAGTTAAAAAATTATCTGCCATTGTGGGAGCGATTAGACAGTTTAATGGTGCTATATCCCATCGACTATCGTTGTTCTCTAGAGTGGCGTCAACAGGCAGAACAACAAATGATCGCTGCTGGTAAGCCAGGTATGAGTAATTCACAAATCCACGATTTTGTCAATTATTTTTGGCGATCGCTACACCCAGAATTATTTATTACGCCGTTAGTGAAATCTCCTTCAGCAGTTGATTTAGTAATTGAAATTCATCCTGATCATAGTATTGGCGCAATTTATTGATCTAAGGGCATAAATTTAACGCGATCGCGCCCCTCTGATTTTGCTTGATACAATGCTTGATCAGCCATAGCAATCATTTTTTGTAAGTCAGAGCCAGGCTGAGGAATTGTTGTGGATACGCCAATACTGATGGTCACATAAGGACTAACTTGGGAAGTACTGTGAGGAATAGCCAATTTCCTGATGACAGAGCAAACGGTTTCAGCCAAGAGAATAGCACCTTCGGTATCAGTTTTTGGTAAGATAATGGCAAACTCTTCGCCGCCATAACGAGAAACTAAATCGGCAGGACGTTTAAAAGTATTTTTAATAGTGTTAGCGACTTGTTGTAAACAGCGATCGCCTGCTTGATGACCATAGGTATCGTTGAAAAACTTAAAGAAATCAACATCGCATAGAATCAAAGAAATAGGCATTTGATCTCGTGCCATGCGTTGCCATTCTTGGGTGAAATATTCTTCAAATCGGCGGCGGTTAGCTACTTGAGTTAATCCATCAATAGTCACCAATCTCTGCAATTCTCGGTTAGCTGCCTCTAACTGTCGCTGAATTTGAGCTTGTTGAATCAAGCGTCTGACTCGTTGACGCAAAACAGGCCAATGAATTGGTTTGGTGACAAAATCAATGGCACCTACTTCAAATGCCCGATCAACTGACTCTTGGTCATCTAGCCCTGTAATCATTAACACTGGCGTGTACTGACTATATTCTAGAGACTGTAACAGAGTACAACATTCAAATCCATCCATATCAGGCATAATCGCATCCAGCAGTACTATCTGGGGGTGCAATTGGTTACAGAGATTGATAGCCTCTCTTCCACTTTGAGCTTCTGCTATCTGATATCCTTCTCGTTCTAAGGCCAATCGTAGCTGCAACCGGATAAATTGTTCATCGTCAACGATGAGAACTAAAGATTGGTCTTCTGGAAAAATTTTTTTCAATCTGCCTCCTGCTTCAGTTCTCTTTGCAAAGCGGTTTTGACTAACTCATACTCCTGATAAAGTTTTGAGAATACTTCTAAACTGCCTGTCAAATTGCTACTGTGTCCCTGTACTTCTAGTTGCTGACAGAGTTGTGCTAAAACTGTGGCTCCCACCGCACTGCTACTAGACTTAAGTTTGTGGGCTGCTTGCCATAAAGCTTGGGCATTTTGAGTAGTCACAGATGCATTAATATCTTGTATCAACTGGGGAAGCTCTGTTAAATAACAATTAAGTAGTTCCGTAAGTGCTGCCTGATCTCCTGCCAACATATTGCGTAAGGATTGCAGAATTTTGGCATCAATGACAGTAAATTCCGAATTTATTCGCAGTCGGCATTTGCTGAGTGCCTGAACTAAATCTGCGATCTGGACTGGTTTGCTAATGTAGTCATCCATACCGGCTGCCAAACAGATTTCGCGATCGCCACGCATGGCATTAGCAGTCATGGCGATAATATAAGGACGAGAATTAATGTCCCATTGTTGACATATAATCTTAGTTGTCTCCAGCCCATCCATTTCGGGCATTTGTACATCCATTAACACCACATCATAGGGCTGACGTTGCAATGCCTGGAGTATTTCTAGCCCATTAGTTGCGACATCGGCCTGATAACCAATTTTCTCTAGCATCAGCAGGGCAACTTTTTGATTAACTATGGTATCCTCTGCCAACAGAATACGTAACGGCAATCGTTGTGCTAAATGCAAATCAAGCACAGGATTTTGGCGAACAGAGATACTAGCTTTAATCGGCTGATTACTTAAAACACAGGTGAAGACATTGTAGAGTTGAGACTGTTTAACTGGTTTGGTCAAAAAGGTCACCAACGGGAGATCACTAAATTCACTGTAAGTTGCCGATTTTCCTAAAGAGGTGAGAATTACCAAGGGTAAATGCTGACAGCCAAATTGCTGGCGGATTTGCTGGGCTAGAGTTAATCCATCCATCTCGGGCATTTGCATATCCAGCATGGCAACGTCGAACTGTCTTCCCTGACTGAGGGCAGCTAAAGCTTCCTGTCCGGATTTAACTGCATAAGTTTGCATTTTCCAAGATGCTGCTTGTAAGCTGAGAATTTCTCCATTAGTGGCGTTGTCGTCCACAATCAATACCCGTTTGCCAATAAGCAGGGCGGGGGAAGTATAAAATTCGCCATGATCTGAATTGGCGACAACTTGGGTAGTAATAGTGAAATAAAAAGTGGAGCCTACTACAGCTGAATCAGCCGATAAATGCCATCCCGAACGGGGATTACCACCCACACAACCTCGGCTTTCCACCCACAGACTACCGCCCATCATTTCACTTAAGCGTTTGCTAATTGCCAGTCCCAGTCCTGTACCCCCATAGCGGCGATTCATGGAAGCATCAGCTTGGGCAAAAGGCTGGAATAAGCGGGACATTTTTTCTGGTGGAATGCCAATGCCTGTGTCTTTGATGGTAAAGAGAATTTTGTAAATGTTTTTGGCTTTCTTGCTGGTTATTTGCCTGGCTTCCACAGAGAGGATCACTTCTCCCTGTTTAGTAAATTTAATGGCATTGTTGAGTAGGTTCATCAAGACTTGACGCAGACGAGTTAAATCGCCCACAATCTGTGCTGGAATCTGAGGCTTGATTAAATAAGCCAGCTCAATATTTTTTTGGGCGGCTTTCGGGGCTAAAAGGTCAATAACTTTTTCGATACAAGTTCTTAAATCAAAAGGTTTTGCTTCTAGTTCGAGTTTGCCTGATTCAATTTTAGAAAAATCGAGAATGTCATTAATGATAGTTAGTAGTGCCTCGCCACTACTGCGAATTGTCTCTACAAAGTCTTGTTGTGGGGCAGTCAAGTCAGTATCTAGCAGCAACTCTGTCATGCCAATAACGGCATTCATGGGTGTGCGAATTTCGTGACTCATCATGGCTAAAAACTCGCTTTTTGCCCGATTTGCCGCTTCTGCTTGACGTTTTGTTTGCTCTAAAGCAAAGTTTTTTAAGGTAAGTTCTTCACGTTGTCTGGTTTCTTGCTCTAGTAATTGAGCCTGGGCTAAGGCAATACCTAGTTGAGCGGTTACGGCCTCTAATAATTCAATTTCGTCTGGAGTCCATTGGCGAAAATCTCTGCACTGATGTAAACAAATAGCACCATTAGGTTCTCCTTGATAGGAGGTACGGACTGACAGTATAGATTTGAGGTGAATTTCTGGGTATACCAGTTCAGCATCTGGAAGTAGAGGATCAACAGAGACATTTACCGAGGCGATCGCTTGATCTTGAGCGATGATTTGCTGAAAATAAGGATTGTCAATAATTGGCATCTCGATATTCAATACCGAGGGATAATCCCAGACAACATACTCTGCTACTACAGGTAAGCGGGGAATCGGGTCAATAATATAAGAGTGAATCAAACAGCGATCTACTGCAAACGCTTTACCGATTTGGCTAGCAGCCGTCTCAAAAATGCCTTTAGTATCGAGACTTTCACGAATTTTCTGCGTGATTTGTCCTAGTAGCAACGTTCGATTAAATTGGCGTTTGAGTGCATCTTGTGCTTGTACGCGTTCAGTAATGTCAGTGTGAGATCCCACCATCCGCAAAGCATTTCCTTGTTCATCCCAAAGTGCTTGTCCCCGGTCAAGAATCCACTTGTAGTTACCGTTTTTACACAGTATACGATGCTCACTAATGTAAAAGGATGTTTTTTTAGCTAGGTGATCCTTACGTACTTCCATCACCATTTGCCAGTCATCTGGATGAAGACGCTTCACCCATTCATCTAAATCGTTAGCAATTTCGTGGTCTGCATATCCCAACATTTCCTTCCAGCGAGGAGAGAAGAAGACTTCGTTGGTTTTGATGTTCCAATCCCAAATGCCATCGTTATTTCCTTGCAATGCTAATTGCCAACGTTCCTCTTGTTCTCTGAGGGTGATTTCGGCTTGCTGGCGATGGTGTAGCGCAGCTTGTTGTTGGCTAATATCATTTTGCACTCCCATAAAGTGGGTTAACTGTCCGTTTTCGTCATGAATGGGTGAGATACTCAATTCATTCCAAAAACCACTGCCATCTTTACGGTAGTTACGGAGAATCACTTGGCAACTCTTGCCGTTTTTTACAGCTAACCGCAATTGATCTAGT
This sequence comes from Nostoc sp. CCY0012, assembly GCF_963920855.1. Taxonomy (NCBI): domain Bacteria; kingdom Bacillati; phylum Cyanobacteriota; class Cyanophyceae; order Nostocales; family Nostocaceae; genus Nostoc; species Nostoc sp. CCY0012. The sequence continues at coordinate 28,561 of NZ_CAWUDM010000056.1, forward strand.
GCTGCTTGCTGGGTATCTTCACCTTGTAAAAATCGACAGTTGTGTCCAATGACATCAATTGCACTGTAACCTGTGATTTGCTCGAACGCAGGATTGACGTAAATAACTGGATTGTTGGGCAGTCGGGCATCAGCGATAATAATACCGTTACTGGTAGCAGCCAGCGCCCGTTCCCGCAATCTCAAGGTTTCTTCTACCAGCTTCAGATCGGTAATATCAAACATGAATCCCCGAACAACAGGAGGAGATCCGACTTTTTGAGCCACATTCAGAATATTTCGCAGCCACACAACTCTTCCATCGGCGGCTAACATACGATATTCCCATTCGTGACTTTCACCTTTAAATACTGCTTCCTGGCAAAAACTGTAAAACTTTGCTTTGTCTTGTGGATGCAGGTGACTGAACCAAAAATTTTCTTGATACCAGTCATCAATGGGATATTCTAGTAATACTTCTGCTTGAGGCCCAACATAGGTAAATCGCCAAGTTTTACAGTCTAATTCCCAGGGAATAACTTTGACGGTTTCTAATAATTGCCGCAGACGAATTTCACTGCTTCGCAGGGCGATTTCTATTTGTTTTTGCTCAATAATTCTGTGAGCTAATTCTTGATTGATTTTGGCTATTTGATAACTGCTGAATTGAGTAGCTTGGATAAAGTAACTTAATAAAGTTAGGGTTCCAGCCAGTAATAACCCAGCAACCAATACAACTGTAGGTAGAAGTGATTGCTCACTTGTTAATAAATCTGAAGTAGGCTCAACCTGCACTTGCCAGTTGAGTCCGTACAAGTCAATGTATGCATCTTGCTGGAAGGGTAATAAAGTGGGCAAACGGGAATCATCGCTGTAAATCAACTCCTCACCGTCAAATACATTAATTTTGTACCCTGGTGGTAATTCGACAATTACATCTAGTAGGCGTTGGATTTGAAAAACTCCTAAGATAAATCCATCAAACTGCTGTTGTTTGCGTAGGGGAACATATGCTAGAAAGCCTTTGCCGCCTTGGACAAGATTAACTGTACGACTAAAAGTGATTTCACTGCGATCGCGTGCTGTTTCTAATGCTTGTTTACGCCGTGGTTCCTGGCTCAAATCGAAATTTTGGGCAGTTTCATTCCCCGCTAACGGGACAATCCAGCGTACCCGAAATGATGCATCCACCCATTCAATGGCCTGATATCCGCCAAAGTCTTCCACTTGGGCTGCTGCATCTGCTTCCCATTCCAGACGAGGAGTACCACCCCGCATTTGCCAGCGCTTTTCCATGCGCTTTAATGCCAAAATGCGCGTCCTCAGTTCCGTCGTCAATTCAGTTTGCAGTGCGATCGCCTGTTGTTGTACCAGTTGTTCAATGTTGCTTTGCTCTTCAACTAGTAGTCTTTGCCATAATATAACCACAGCAATTGAGACGAAAATTCCCACTAAAAGTGGCAGCAACAATCGTTTGCTGAAACAATGCACAGATTTAAATTGAGCATATCTGTGCCGCACACCCACTTATTTGTCCTCCAACACTAGTTGCACAGACTTTTACTTTAAATTTGTTAAAATCTGAATCGTAATGAGACAACTACGGGTTTTTCAACAGATAAAATTCTATCTTACGGTATTGAGTATTTTATGTGAATGAAAAATAATTACTTATAGAGTAAATTAATCTTCGTTCAAAATTAGCATTATTGCAAATTATTATCTAGACAAATTCATTGGCGAAATTTAATAATAAGTTATTATGTTGTTAGTATCCAGCTAATTAATTCATTCAAATGAAAAAGAGAATAGTGACCTCAGTTTGCTATGGAAAATTCATGATTTTTCCAGCTTATAAGAAATCAAATTTTGCGTCAATCACCTCAAGACTCGCACAAAAATAACTTACCTCAAACTTGCCTACCCGGAAAACTGTAGTTTGTAGCCAAGATTATAAAATTGCTTCTGGATGTCGCAATAAAAAAACTCCCCTTTTCACAATGGATCAGGTTTATTTAAAAATATAACCCTGAATTTACAGAGGTTTGGGAAAATCAAAAAAGTAACTTATTCTTGCGGTATGCCTCACCATTATCGGAATCATGACAAGGTAAATAAATGTCTTTGCAGTTTAGGGAATAACTCATAGTCTTTATGCGATCGCCAACACCATGTCATAAATAAAACAACATTTGATACCCAAGCCACTTAGTTGCTGATTGCTCTGGATCTCTGTGGTTTGTTTTATTCTAAAAAATACAGATAAAAAATAATTTAAAACTTCATGATTGAACTTTTACAAAAAATTAGAGTAATTGACCCGACATCTGGAACTGATAAAATAGCTGATGTCCTCATTGCTGATGGTAAAATCCAAGCCATCGCCCCCCAAATTTCCGATATCAGTTCCCAGACTCAAATTAAAGATTGTCAAGGATTAGTTTTAGGAACCGGGTTAGTTGATTTATACAGTCACTCCGGTGAACCAGGATTTGAAGAACGAGAAACCTTGTTATCTTTACTACAAGCTGCGGCTGCGGGTGGCTTTACTAGAGTGAGTATCTTACCTGATACATCTCCAACTATTGATCATCCTGCATTAATAGCAAAGTTGCAGAAGCAGCGAGATCAAGAACATACTCATGCTGTCAGCCCCATACCTCATCTGCATATTTGGGGTGCAATCACATTAGATTTAGCTGGGAAGCAACTGACAGAATTAGCAGAGTTAGCGGCTGCGGGAGTTGTAGGTTTTACAGATGGTAAACCTTGGGAAAACTTAGGGTTAGTGCGGCGAGTGTTGGAATATCTCCAACCAGTGGGCAAACCCGTAGCCTTTTGGCCAAGCGATCGCCTATTATCAGCCAATGGAGTCATGCGCGAAGGTGCAGAAGCATTGCGTCTTGGTTTACCACCCATACCCGCCAGTGCCGAAACCACTGCGATCGCTTCCTTGATAGAATTAGTAGCAGCCATAGGTACACCAGTACATATCATGCGAGTATCTACAGCCCGGAGTGTAGAACTTATCGCCTCAGCCAAAGCTGCTGGTTTACCCATCACCGCCAGCACTACTTGGATGCATTTGTTACTAGATACCAAAGCCGTTAAAAGTTATCACACCAGCTTGCATTTAGAACCACCCTTGGGTAATGCTAGTGATGTTAGAGCGTTACGAACCGGGGTAAAGCAAGGGACAATTGATGCGATCGCCATTGACCATGCACCCCACACCTACGAAGAAAAAGTTCAAGCCTTTGCCGAATCATTACCAGGGGCGATCGGTTTAGAATTAGCATTACCTTTACTGTGGCAAAACCTTGTAGAAACTGGTGAATTTACAGCCTTAGAATTATGGCGTGCTTTAAGTACTAATCCTGCCAAATGTTTAGGACAGAAACCAAGTGCAATTACTTCCAATCAACCAGCAGAACTAACATTATTTAATCCCCAAGAAACTTGGAAACTAGAAAAGAAAAACCTGCATACACTTTCTGTTAATACGCCCTGGCTAGGACAACAATTAAAAGGACGTGTAGTACAAACTTGGTGTTAGTTGCCAATAGATAAATTAAACCTTTAAATATTTATGCCATCCTACTTACAGGGAAATTAGATAATGACAATTCTTAATGCTAGTAATTTATCTCTAGAAGATGTTCAGCGTCTGTTTGGCTTTCAAAAACAGTATAGTGACTCATTCTTTCACCTGTTATCCCTGGAACCTCTCACCGAAGTAGAACAGCATGAACTGAAACAGATTCAGAATGACTTTGACAGATATCTCACAGCAGGTAAAGTTTCAGAAGGACAGGTCAAATTTCTTGTACTTGCACCCTTACTGAGATTAGCTGGATTTTATCGTTATCCTCTGGAAATTCTCCTAGAAGAAGATATTGCTGATATTACCATCGAAGATGAAGATACAACCATTAAAGGCAGGATGGATATCTTAGCTATTAGTAAAACTAAACATACCAAATCTCAAGTATATTTTTGGATACTTTTAATTGAATCAAAAAATAGTCAAATCGATATATCAACTGGCTTACCTCAATTACTCACCTATGCTTATAAAAGTTTAAATAATCAAACATCAGTTTGGGGTTTAACAACTAACGGCAGGGTTTATCAATTTGTTTATATTGAACAAGGTAATCCTCCTATTTATCACTTGATGCCATTATTAAATTTTATGGAACCTCCTCGTGCAGTTGAATTATTACAAGTTTTAAAAAAAATTTGTCAGATATAAATACTCGTTGCGAAATTTTTCTAGTGATTGCCAGAACTGAGACTCAACAAGTAATTGCATAATAGTCGGAAGCGCTGTAAGCCTTATATGTTACAGTTTACAAGTCTCGACGCGAGAGAAGAGACTCCATATGCGTAATCGTACCCAGCGCGTACTGATGGGAGATGCCCCTGGGGGGCATTGAGGGAGAAGGTAAGTTGATTATAGTCAAGCCATTTTATTTTTTGTGCAAGAACAAACATCCCTGTTCTCGTTCGCCACCCGACGCGATCACTAAACTTTTCGTAGTCTTTTCCGACGCTTTCGTAAATACGCTTTTGCACACTGAAGCCGAAAAGCCCCTTGCTATATAGTATCCAAAGTTGGTCAATAGTGCGTAAGTCAGTGCAGGGAAATTGTTTGATTGAATCGCTATCAAGCCAGCCTTCTTCTCCTCTATTAGCAGCTTTTAGCATCACTTTCAGAGTTTCTTGGTCTGCTTGTTTCCACTCTCCAGCTTTGAGCAAATCTCGCAACCGCGTATAGTCTACACCTTTATCAGAACTCAGATCATCATTTTCTTGTGTTGGATTAGTGCTTGTTTGTGTAGCTTGTTGTTCTCTTCGCCGTTTCTCAGCTTCTTCTTGTTCTCGTTGCTTTTGTAACCTTTCTGCTTCCTGCTTTTGTCGTAGTTTCTTGGTTTCTTCTTGTTGACGTTGCAGCCTTTCTGCTTCTTGTTGCGTTGCTTCCTGTTCTTGTCGTAATATTTCGGCGTCTTTTTCTCGTTTTAGTCTTTCAGCTTCTCGTTGTCTTTTTAACTTTTCGGCTTCTTTTAATTTTTGATATTCCGCTTCTCTAACATATGTAATCTCTTTCTCTATCTCCTCTACATCCTCATCTCTTAGACCTAAAACATCTTGCTGGTAATCTTTTAGTATCTTTAAAATGTGTTCATCCAAAGGATATTTTTGCTTAACAGCCCTAGCAAAAGCTTGTTTGTAACTTTCTAAATTTGCAAATCGCCTACGAAAAGGTTCTAGAACTTCGTTTTCTATTTCCTTTGCTTGTTCATCTGTGAGTCCAAATTTTTTGCGTTTTGGCTGTAAGACTAAGTAGGCAAATTCACTAAGTTCACCATTTTGGGCATATTGTTCAACCAACTTACGATACTCTGCTTCTAGATTCTTTGGAGCATAAGCCAATAAAATATCGAATCCTTCCTTATCCAGAATGATGGCTGGTGTCATCTTAGGCTTCACTGCTTGAACTTTTGCCTTGGCATAAGCGTGCAGTTCATGTGCATAAATATTGCCATCACCATCTTTATCTGCTGCGCCTGTTTCAATTCCCTCAACTAAATACTGAGTGTAGAGCGAAAGCGTTGAACCTTCTTGTTCAAAAGATGTTTGAGTTGCACTCGAAGATGTGAGAACAACCCTTCCCTCAGCACCTAGCTGATTTTTGATATCCACACCCACACTTTTTGTTCGCCAACCTTGAGCGATCGCACCACTGTAGCAAGCATCCAAAATCAATACTTGCCGTCTAGCATAGCAATTGTTTGATTGCCCGTGGATGAAATTTGCGTCTACAGCAGTGGCTTCAAAGTCGTCTTTAGCTGTGTTCCGAGTTGTTAAATAGAGATGACCTTCATCGTTAGTAATACCATGACCAGAGAAAAAGAATAATACTAAATCTTCTTTACTAGCGTCCTTAAACAGCTTGTGAATTGCCTTTCGCATTTCAGTCGCGTTGGGGTTTAGCAGTCGTTCAACCTGCTCAAAACCTCCCAGATTTGGGTCTTGCAAAACTCGCTGCATAGCTTCTACATCATTGAGAGCCGATGATAGGGGAGGAATCCCTTCACCGTACTCACTGACTCCAATCAGTAGTGCTATCTTAGCCATTACCGCCACCCATAGCTGCTAATAACTCTTTTGCCACTCTTTCGCTTTCTAGTAGCTCTTGTCGGCTTTTAGCTTCAATATTGACTTCTTTATCTCCAAGCTTGACATTAATTTTTATGGGCTTGTCTTGCAGGCGATCGCCCAAAAAGCTTAAAAACCCTTTAACATTCTTCATGCTCACTTCAGCCGTCAGCACTCCTATCAAAGTGGCAAACCCTGGCTTGCTTCCCGCTTCTGGGTTCAAATCTTCGGCGCGATCGGCCTTTTCCACCTCATCCAAATCCCGGAGTTCCCGCAGCAGTTTGTTAGCTACTTTTTGCCGTCTTTCATCATCTAACTCTGGGTCATCAATGGCAAAGGTAAATTGAATCGTGGGTTCGCCTGTCATCTTAATCTCCCAAGTCCCCTTATCTACACAGCAGTTGACTACACTATCAGACTCTATAATTTCGTATTAAAAAAAGAGCGCCTACGAAACTGTAAGTAAATAAGAAAATTTTTTATTTTTTATTCTACTCAAATAAAAATATTCAATTATTTATTGTAGAACTATTAATAATATATAGAGTTTCCCATTATCGGATATTTTTAAATTATTAGAGGCACTAGGAAAAACAAAATATATTGGATAATACCATCTTTTGGAAACTTTTTAGCATTAAAAATAATTTACATTACGAATTATTTAATACTTCTGCCATTTCCTGCACAGTCACCAAACTATTCGCACACAAAATCCCCGAAGCCGCCACAGCAGGGACACCAATTCCTGGCATAGTACTATCACCCACACGATACAAACCTTTGATTGGTGTTTGCGTACTGGTAAACATACCCTTACCGGCAGCTATAGCCGGGCCATAAGTTCCCTGATATCTTCTGAGATAATGGGCATGAGTTAAAGGTGTACCAATAAGTTCTACTTCCACACGTTCACGAATATTTGGAATTACTTTTTCTAACGCAGTATATAAAGATTGAGCTTTCTCTTTTTTCTTTTCTTCATACTCTTCATTTCGTTCCCAGCCAGCAAAAGATTCCAAAGTATAAGCATGGACCACATGATGTCCCTCTGGTGCTAAAGTTGCATCCCAAACACTAGGAATAGAAATCATGCAAGTATTACCCGGTACAGTGATATCTTGGCTGGAATCATGAACTACCACATGATGACCGATTAAATTATCTAACCCATGCGCCCGAATACCTAAGTGTAAATGCATAAAACTTGCCACTGCTGGCGTATCCAATGCAGCTTGTCTGTAAGATGCAGGTAAATCTTCAGGGCGTAACAAATGATTGTAAGTATCCCAAATGGTCGCATTGGAAATTACTATAGGTGCTTGGAGAACTTCACCATTTTGCAACCGTACCCCCACAGCCTGACCCGATTCCAGCAAAATTTGCTCGACATGACAACCCAGACGTAGCTGACCCCCCCAGCGTTTTAAGCCCCGCACTAAGGCTTTAACAAGTGCCCCACTACCCCCCAGAGGATATTCAACCCCAGCACGGGAACGTTCGCCTAACATAAAAGCCACCTCCGGGGCAATTGTTCCATGTGCCTTTAAGCCAGAGAGTAAAAAGCATTCTAGGTCAATGAGTCGCCGCACCCAAGAATCTTGCACTGTGCTATCCATAATATTGCCAACAGATGCTTGAACAATGGGCAAATAAGGCAGCATTTTTAGCAAAGATGGCAAGTAACGTTTCATTAACACCAAAATCACCTGCCAATCTGACCTCAAAGCTAAAGTGGGAATACCCTTCATCGCCTCATATAGCCCTAACAAGCGTTCGGCAAATTGCTGAAACTCTCTAGCACCTTGGGGCGTAATTTTTTGCAACTCATGACGATACTTTTCAACATTGCTATAAACGGCAAAAGTCGCTTCCGGAAAGTGGTAAAGTCCCAATGGATCATAGGGTATAACTTGAAGAGATTCACCTAAAACTTCAAGAACTTGTTTTACAGGATTCAAGCTTTGCTCCTGGGTCAGACCACAATAGAAAGAGGGGCCAGAATCAAATTCAAACCCCCTACGTCTAAAACTATGGGCTGCACCGCCAGGAATTACATGGCTTTCACACACAATTACCCGCTTACCATAACGCGCCAGTAAACCAGCTGCACATAACCCGCCAATACCGCTACCAATGACGATGACATCACTTTGAGAGTCCTGAGTTGTGAGTGCTGAATTCATATTTACCTGACCAATGACCAATGATTAATGACTAACGACTAATGAAGGAACCATTAATTGAACTCAAAGGCGTTTCTAAGTCCTTTGGTAGCAATAAAGTTTTAGATAATGTAGACTTGACAATTTATCGGGGAGAAGCAGTAGGGATTATTGGGCCTTCCGGGACAGGAAAATCAACAGTTTTACGCATTATTGCCGGGTTAATGACACCTGATGCTGGAGAAATTTATGTCCAAGGAGTACGGCGAAACGGGTTAATCGAGGATGGTGCTGATCCCATTGATATTGGAATGGTATTTCAGCAAGCAGCATTATTTGATTCTTTGACAGTAGATGAGAACGTAGGTTTTTTACTTTATCAACATTCAAAAATACCGCGATCGCGGATTCGGCAACTAGTCAAAGAAAAACTAGATATGGTAGGTTTGCCAGGAATCAGCCATCTTTACCCGTCTGAACTATCTGGGGGAATGCGAAAACGTGTGAGTTTTGCCCGCGCCATTATGTCGAACCCCGAAAACCTTTCAGAAGGCCCAGAAGTTTTACTATACGATGAACCAACAGCCGGACTTGACCCCATTGCCTCAACAGTGATAGAAGATCTAATCCGGCAATTACAATTTACACAGGGAGTCTGTAGCACTTATGCGATCGTTACGCATCAAGACAGCACCATCCGCCGCACCACTGATAGACTAATTTTTCTTTATCAAGGTAAAGTGCAGTGGCAAGGTACAGTGAGTGACATAGATAGCACAGATAATCCTTTAATTAGACAATTTGTCAGCGGCAGTGTCAAAGGCCCAATTCAGGTGGCTGGCTAGGTGGGAAAAAAATATGCGAGATATCATCACAAACCGCTTCGCGTCTAAGCGGACATTAAGAGAAGGCTCAGTAGGGTTATTATTTCTACTGGGAATAGGGGCATTTGTCGTGATTGTCTTGTGGTTGAATAGATTTACAGCTACTAGCAATTCATATAAATTTATTGCTGAATTTGCCAACGCTGGCGGTATGCAAAGAGGCGCACCAGTTCGTTACCGTGGTGTGAAAGTCGGCAATATTTCTCGAGTTCAACCAGGGCCAAACGCTGTCCAAGTAGAAATTGAAATTGCTTCAGCCGACTTAATTATTCCCCGTGATGTGGTAATTGAAGCGAATCAAAGCGGCTTGATTAGTGAAAGCATCATCGACATTGTACCTAGAAGGTCTTTACCTACTGGGGTGACTATTGCTAAACCATTAGATAGAAATTGTGATCAAAGCCTGATAGTTTGTCAGGGTTCGCGGTTAAGTGGTCAAATTGGCATCAGTATTGATGAATTGATTCGCAGCTCAACTAATTTAGCCACGACATACAATGACCCGCAATTTTATCAAAGACTGAATCGACTTTTAGAAAGCTCAACAGAAGCCGCTACTGGCGTAGCCGAACTCAGTCAAGATATTCGCGGTTTAAGTCAAAGCTTTCAACAACAGCTAGGCACATTTGCGTCTACAGCTAATTCAGTCCAAAGAGCAACCAATGCACTCACTACATCTACTACTAGAACAGTAGATCAATTAGGTGTAACCGCAGGTGAATTTAGTAGTACCGCCACTCAAGCTAATCGTCTGTTGAATAACCTAGATGATTTGGTCACAACCAATCGTTCTACGCTGGTTGGTGCTTTGAATAATATTACCGAAACTAGTAATCAACTACGGGTGACAGTAAGTAGTTTATCACCTGCTGTGAATCAGTTAACCCAAGGTGAACTACTTAATAATTTAGAATCTCTTTCGGCTAATGCAGCACAAGCCTCAGCTAATTTACGTGATGCGTCCAACACCTTAAATGATCCGCAAAACTTATTACTAGTACAACAAACTTTAGATTCAGCCAGGGTGACGTTTGAAAATACCCAAAAAATTACATCTGATTTAGATGAATTGACTGGTGATCCTGCTTTCCGGCAAAATCTACGGCAGTTAGTCAATGGTTTAAGCGGCTTGGTGTCTTCTACAGAACAAATGCAAGAACAAGTAAAAGTTGCTGCTACTTTAGATTCGGTAAAAGCTGAGATTAGCACACCTGTTGTTAAAAGACCTACTGTTAACAAAGTGCCAGTTAGCAAACCACCAGTTAACAAACCCGACATTTCAATTTCTCTCCCCACCTCAAAGCAACAGGCGCTAAATATTAATCGCTTACCTGCTGCTGTAGAACTTGCTGAACCAAACCCTCAACCAACCCCCAGTCCAGCAATTACAGAATCACCCCAAGAAAAGTTATTAAAGCAGCTACGGCAGTATGGGGAAGAGCGGAAATTGGATGAATAAGGGGGAAGAGGCAGGGGAAAAGAGGCAGGGGGGCAGGGAGCAGGGTGCAGGGGGGAAATT